>NZ_WXWO01000016.1:0-86814 GCF_009904845.1 Vibrio sp. V38_P2S17PM301
AAATTCTTTAAAAAACTATTGGGATATGGAATACTTTCTAAAGGAGCAGTATCCACACTATAGAAAATTATATTCAATTGAATATAAGTTGGATCAGTTGTTGAATGCGCAAATAAAGCAGTCGAAAGGTTAAAAGTTTCATAAAGTCAGTTGGTAGTTACAGTGTTTATAAGTTTAGCGATGTTCCATACCTGTAGTTATGCATCAATTAACTAATGTTCAATTTTCCTAGCTCGTTTATGTCCAAAAACGTTCTAGGCAGTCCTTCCATCTCTATGCTAGGCAGAAGAGTTCAAAAGTTTCTGCCTTTTCTGTATCCATCTGCTCCGGAAGTGACGCCGTGACCTTTTGTTATGACCGCAACACCTCTAGACAGAACTTTACTTACCACGTCCTCCCCTAAACACCTGCCGATAACTTGCCGGCGAGATATCAAATTGCTGTCGGAAATGTCGTCTTAACGACGTGGCCGAAGCAAAACCCGCTTGTTCGGCAATGCGGTCTATGGCTTGATCTGTGGTTTCTAAATAGTGCTTCGCGGCCATCAGACGTTGATTGACTAACCATTGCGAGAAGCTGCTACCCGTGGCTTGTTGGAAGCGGCGTGTGAAGTGGCGCCTGCTCATACATGCTTTTTCTGCCATAACGTCGACCGTAAGCGGCATGGAAAGGTTTTCAATCGCCCACTCCATTATGGCGGATAACGGCTCACGCTGGTTCACAGCCGGAACGGGCACATCAATATATTGCGCCTGACCACCTTGTCGATGTGGCGGTACCACAAGATGCCGAGCGACCGCATTGGCCGTCTGTGAACCCCAGATCTGACGCACGATGTGCAGGCAACAGTCAATGCTGGCAGCGGTACCCGCGGAGGTAACAACGTCGCCGTTGTCGATGTAAAGCACCTTCTCATCAACCGATACTTGTTTATAACGATCACGAAAACATTGTGCCCAGCGCCAATGCGTGGTCGCTGTTCGGCCATCAAGTAATCCAGCCGCCGCGACCACAAACGCCCCCATGCACAAACCTATGATACGGGCCCCTCTGGCATGAGCTTGTTGCAGGGCGTCAAGAATACACGCTTCTGGTTGATGTGCGGGGTCGTCCCAGCTTGGCACGATGATGATGTCTTTTGAACTCATCGCTGCTAGCCCCTCTTCGACGATCATCGAAAACCCGGCACTGGTTTTTAGCACCCCAGGCTTCGCCGCGCAGATCGTGATCTCACAAGCGGGCGTTCCATCGACATTTAAGACTTTTTCAAACACTTCGTACGGCACCGACAAATGAAAAGGAATAATGCCATCAAAAACCACGATACCAATCGTCACTTTTGAAAGGTGGCCTGATTCGGGCTTGCTCACTGCATGTATCATCTGCCTAGTATTCCTTTTGCGTCGTTTCATTCAAAGATACCAGCTAATACCCATTTTGGTATCAGCTGGCGGTGTTACGCATGCAGTTCGTTATCGTATCACTGGCATGTCTACGATTGCTTGCGTGGTCTTAATATCAGCAAACACGTCGGCCACACCTGCGATGGCAGCGCGTTGCAAAGTGATGTGATCAACCACGCTTCCATCCCAGTTAGCCAAATCACGAGTAGCCGTGGCGTCTTCCGCGATAATCACTTCGTAGCCCATCGGCACGGCATCACGGGCCGTTGTAGACACACACATGTGAGTCATCAGGCCGGTAATGATCAAAGTTTTAATCCCCTTCTCTTTCAACTGCTGGTCCAGGTTGGTGCCAACAAATGAGCTTGGGGTTGCTTTGTTGATGACAAAATCGGTATCCAACGGTTGCAGATCCTGATGGAACTCCGCGTTCACACTTCCTTCGGCAAACAATGGACCGTCAGCAGCCCCCACATGACGCACAAAATAGACGGGCATCTTGTTCTGATGCGCAAAACCAACCACCTGCTTGGCTTTTTTTAGTGCTTCCTTGCCATTCGGAATAGGCATACGCCCCGTGTAATATTCGTTCTGAAAGTCAATCACCAGCACCGCGGTGGAACCTGCATGGAGTTCTGTCGGCGCTTGAGCCTGAGTCATCGTCCGGATCGTGGGCGCTGACGTGGCATTCGTAGATTCCGCGGCGGCCGAGGCCGTTGCCATTGAAAGTGCCAGTGCACTGCAAACTGCTGTTTTTTTCATTCTCGTTCTCCTCACGTGTTTTCGTTACAGGCGCGATTGCCTGATGTGGGAGCAGTATGCGGAATGCGCGATGTTGCTGACAGTCTGCTTTGTGACGAAAAACAGTACTTTTGGGCCAAAATGAACACACCGAACATTTCAGGCCATCAGCGGATGTTGATGTGACATTATCGTATGTTCAGTAAACATGGCTGTGCTATGGTTTATAGAGATTATCAACGCGAATCAGAGTGTTGCAGCTTAGCTGCTAAGCCTGATTGGTCCACTTTAAGAGGATTCACTATGTTAATTACCTTTCGCTGTAAGGCATATGCAAACATTACGATGTTTGGTGATGTGGGCTTGCAGATGCTAAAACTGATGGGACACAGTGAAACCGTACCCGGCGCCATTCTGGCGAACGATGTCCCTCAGGCACTGGAGCAGCTCAAAGCCGCGGTAGAGGTAGAAAAACGTAAAGCTGCCAACGCAGAACCCGAGAATGATTCGGATGAAGATGCCGAGCCAGCCATCAGTGTCAACCATCGGGCTTTACCTCTTATCGAACTGCTCAGCGCCGCCGTGAAAGAAAAATGCGATGTGATGTGGGAGTCAACGTAACAATAACGCCTCATGTGGGGGATTGGCTCTGATGATTGTATACGGTTCATGCTTTGGTAAGTCAATTATCTATGCGTGAGAGCAGTAACTCAAGGCGAATCGAAGTAAACCCAAACTATTCAAGTAAATATTGTATCGAACAGAGAATCTAAATATTTTTGCGTTGAGTAATCTCAAAGATCTCCTAGTTTATTACTATCCAAGGCTGGAGTAATAAATTATGAGATTGAGTCTGCTTCGCACTCGAATAAAAGACAGAAATTTAACTTGTAGTGAGGTCCTATCTATTTTGATGGACCAACCAACCTCAACAAACGAATCTCACGCGCACATGCATACAAGAGAAGGCTTCAAGGTGACTCCACTGCCTTATAACAACACTCCAAGTGCGGTATTTTGGGCCAAGATGAAGAAAAAGCATTGGGAAGAAGAAGATTCGCATCTTTACCCTCAGAGTCATGAACGTCATTTAGGGTTGTACACCTACTCGAAAGGCGCAAAAGGAGGGTTAAATATCTTTCCTGGCGTTTATCAAGACCCAAACCGACTCGCTACCGACTTAAGTTACGCTAATCGTACTGGTCTTCCCGATCTACCTGAAATTATTCGGTCTACGAATACCATTACATATGCCATGCGATTCCCAAGCGGTGTAATGGGGTCCCCAACGTGGGTAACATTACCTTCAGGAACCGATTTTTCTACCCTTCCGAAAGGAAACCAACCGGGTCACTACCTCATAAAGAATGGTCAACTAAGACTTAAAACCGAAACAACATACGACAAAACCCCTTCAGTCCGAGCTTCTCCCGTTCATACAATGTTTCCCGATAGTGAAGCTATGGTCATGTATCTTACAGCGGCCTTAATGTCAGATGCCGGAAAAACTGTCATAGAGTATCTCGAAGATCATGTCCTTCCAGCGGAAAAAAAAACAGTAGCCATTTTTTCAAAAACCGCTGTCACTGCTGTAAGAAAATTCGATCCTACTGTCCCGACAAAAATGATTGAACGGACATTAGAGGTCGACACAAGCTTACCCCGCAGACACGATAACGGCTTTTACCCAACGACAGGACAGATTATTAGAAATACAGCAGACATTGACCATATTGCTGTAATTCTTGGTCATCGGGCCGACGGTTCCTTGAATATTATTACGTGCTATCCCAGCAAAGTTAATACAAATGCCGCAATTGGCACGCCAACCTATCAAAATCAAGATATTGCAGAACTCATTTTTGGACAACACAGCGTTGTCACTCAGACTAACGCATCACCGGTATTACGCTGGTGAAAGGAGCCACATTAGATACCTCTCTAACATCCATTCTAGAGAGGTATTCAACAATAGAGTCTGAGGCCTATCACAATATATCGTTGATGCCACTGCGTAACCTCGTCCCTCCACTCTCCTATCCTGTTATCATTAGATGAATTATCTCAATCAAATCAGAGAACTACTGTGACGGTCGAATCCAAACCCTCAATCAAGCTTGGCATTAATGGTGTCATTTTGCTCGCGGCCATTCCGGTCAGCTTTCTGGCTGATTATCTGTTTAACCTGACACTGAGTGGACGTTTAACCAGCCATGAGTACGGCGACTATAAAGTGGCGTACGCCTACGCGGTGCTGGCGTCAATGGTGATTTTGCTGGGTGGCGATCGTGTGGCACCGAAAATGTTATCGGCCACGTTAGATCAGGGCAACAATCGTCCGGTGTGGTCGTTTGTTCGGTTTTATCTGAAAACAGCCACACTGCTGTCCGTTGTGTTGATCATTGTCACTTACGCGGGCAGTTATCTGCACCTGTTTGTCAGCGGTTCGGACCAACACCACCCCTTAGTCTTGATGTCGTTTGTATTGCCGCTGATCGCGGCCGCGGCTCTGTTCAGCCGAGTGTTGCAATCCGGTAAGTTCTTGATCCTCTCCAACCTGCCATGGCGCGTCGCGCTGCCTCTGATGAAAACCGCCATGATCGTTACGATTTTCTGGCTATTCGGCTCACTGGCACTGTGGCAAGTCATCACCTGTGGCGCGTTAGCCGTGTTAATTCTGGTGAGTTGGCAGTGGTTCAAGCTGCGTCAACTGGCTTTGATTTCTGTGTCATCGGCGGCGGCGAAACACCCAACCAACCACCGTGAGCTACTCAAACAATCGCTTCCCATGATGGCCGCCGTGCTGGTCACCGTGGCGCTGAATCAAATTGATCTGTTCATGCTCGAATGGTTGGCCGAAGAGCATGAAGTCGGCCATTTTGGCGCCGCTGCGACGATCGCTCATATTCTGCCGGTGGCACAGACGACAATCGCAGGGTTGTTTCTGCCGCTGCTTGGGATTGCGGTTCATGAAGGCAGTAAACAGAGCATGGCCGTTTACCATCAAGCACAAAAACTGATTTTCTGGGTACTCGGCGGGTTATTTGTCGTGCTGCTCGCCTTGCGACATACTCTGCTCGGAATGTTTGGTGAGGAATACCTGGCAGCCAATCAGGCACTTACTCTTCTGTGTGGCGCGTATGCTGTTTGGGGGCTGGCGGCTTTTTCGTCCACCTGGCTGCAATACGTAAAACGTGGCAGAAACGTCGTGTGGATTGGTTTGACTGGCATAGGTCTGGACGCTGCACTCAACCTTGTGCTGATCCCTCGATATGGCATTGATGGCGCGGCGGCGGCGACGTTACTGACTCTTTTCAGTTGCAGTGTTGCGATCTGGCTCTATCAACATCATACCTTCAAAGTAATAACTCACGATCAGGATTATCAACAAGCGTAAAAAAAGCTCCCTTGCGGGAGCTTCTTACTTTATCCGTTACTCACTTGTGCCAGTGGGTTTGGCTTTGGCCGTTCCTGATGCCATTGGCGGAAGTCACTGCCCGTCGGCGCCTGCGCAACACGCAAGTTAAACTCTGGCATCACCGCGTACAGGTGGTCAAAAATGTCCGACTGAATACGCTCGTATTCAACCCACGCCGTTGTGGTGGTAAAGCAGTAGATCTCCATTGAGATACCGTCATGCGATGGCGCAAGCTGGCGAACCATCAGCGTCATATTCTTATGAATTTCCGGATGCGCACGCAGGTAGCGCTCAAGATACGCGCGGAAACTGCCCAGGTTGGTCAGACGACGACCATTGATGGTGCTGGTGTCATCGACGTTGTGCTGTTCATTATAGAGCGTGATCTCTTCAACTTTGTTTTTGATGTACGGTTCCAGAAGTTGCGCTTTCGTCAGATCGGCAACTTCCTCATCACTGAGAAAATGTACGCTGGTCGCATCAATCATCACGCTACGCTTGATGCGTCGGCCGCCGGAGTCAGTCATCCCTTTCCAGTTTTTGAACGAGTCAGAGATCAGTGCGTAAGTCGGAATCGTTGTGATGGTCTTATCCCAGTTCTGCACTTTCACTGTGGTCAGGCTGATGTCGATCACATCACCATCCGCGCCGTATTTCGGCATCTCCAACCAATCACCTACACTCAGCATTTTGTTGGCGGACAGCTGCACACCCGCAACCAAACCAAGAATGGGATCTTTAAACACCAACATCACGACCGCTGTCATGGCACCCAGACCACTCAACAGAATCACCGGGGATTTGCCTATCAGGATGGAGGTAAACAGCAATGCCGCAATCACAAAAACGATGATTTTGACGCTCTGAATGATGCCTCGGGTCGGCATATTGCGCCCAACCTGGGTGCGGTTTACCAGCACATCGACCACATTGAGCAGCGAGAACAGCGACAACATCGCGTACAACACAACCCACAGCGCGACAATCGTCAGCAACATCTCGCGGATTGCACTCTCCTCGGACAGCCACAGATTGGCCTGAATGCCGATCACAATCCCTTGTATCAGCAGCGCTACCCGACTGAATAAGTTGCCGCTGAACAGTTCATGTCGCCACACGGCCTGAGACTTGTCTGCACTGCGTTTCAGCCAGGCCACCACACCACGGTGCAACACCAGGTGGATGATGATAGCGATGAGCAGAATGAGTCCAAGCGCTTCACCGATTTGAATCAACTGCGACAGTTGAATGTTGTATTGACTGAGCCAATTTTCAAAGGACTGCAACATAAAAAACTCCGCTCCGAACTGGAGACTCTTCAAAAACCGTACATATGATTTTCATAACATACACATGCGGAAACAAAAGCCACACTATCTTTGACTGTATCTGACTCGTTAAGAAAGCGTGATTGAAACCCATCTGTTGCGCAGTGTCACTCACTTATCCGCGAAACTCGTACTTCGCTTCAACAGTAAGCAACCCATTGTATGTGATACCGGGGCTACGACCAATGTTTTCGTGAGCGATAACCACAACGAATATACCTGACACCGTAGATGCGACCAAGGCAGTAATCAAGTCAGAAAAATCCTAAATGCTGTAACAGATTGCAACTGAGCAACGACCAAAACCGCCCAAACGACGGCTTTGGTTTAGAGCAATCAATCAGCCTCACTGACGGGGATTGGTTTTAGGGCGGCAATCGCAGCGGCAAACAAACCCACCGCCAACACGGCAAGCCAGACGGCTCCCAGTGAGTAAGCAAAACCCGCCAGACCGGACCAGATCGCAACGCCCAAATGCATCATACTCATGCCCAGCGCCATCAAAGTGCCGCGATGCGAATCTGACAGCTGCGCAATGTGGCTTTGCAGCGCCGGCGAGCCGATTCCCCCGGCCAGAGACCAGAAAAATAGCACCGGCAAAAACATCAACACATCCGTTGCGGATGCACCGAACACCCAGGCGCTGCACAGCAGGCAGACCACCAGTGCAGCTCGCATCACAGCACGGCCGCTGCCCAAGCGTCGAATGGCTCGCGACATCACCATATTGCCCATCACACTGACACCACCAAGTACCGCGTACGTTAAGCCAACCAGTGCAATGTCCAGTTCAGTGGCATCACGTAAGCGCTGTCCCACCAGATTGAAGACGCCGATCCCCCCACCAAGGCCAAGCCCCATTGCCAGAAGCGCTCCGCGGGCGCCCGGAATCCGTAGCAGTTGCGCCATGGCAGGTTGCTCCGGTTTAGCCGTTTTGTTTTTGGCGTAATGCGCACCGCCCTGGGCAGCGAGCAATGCCGCCACCATCAGTGCCGCTGCACCTAACACGATAAACGCTGCGCGCCAGGACAGCCACTCTGTCAAAAAAGCCCCGATAGCCGGGCTGGTAATCATTCCCAAAGTCAGACCTGCCTGAACCAGAGTAATGTGCTTCATCGCTTTATCACCCGGTTGATCACCGGCCAATGCAAACGCGATCGGCAACATGCCGGCACTGGCTAAGCCAGTCATCACCCGCGTCAGTAAACCCACATCGAATTGGCCAACCAGACCAGTAGCGATCGAAGAAAGACCGAACAACACACAAGCTGGCAACATGATGCGCAGCCTTCCCCATTGGTCTGATAAGCGACCAAAGTACGGGGCGATAAACGCAATCGCCAAGCTGTAGGCAGTGATAAACAACGTGATCCGTTCTGCTGGCACGCCCAAATCCTGTCCGATGGGTTGCAAAATCGGGCCAAGCAACAGCTCATCCGCCCCCACCAAGAACGCAATCAGGAACAACAGCGCGGGTAACATTTTATTTGGCATCACACATCTCCATCTTTGCCATATCAATCACTTTATCCGGCCAGTCGGCCAGAAAGTCCGGCTCGTGCGATACCACGATCACCGTGCCAGCGTAGGTACACAACGCCCGTTTTAACGCCGCTTTTACGTCGACATCCAAATGGGTGGTCGGTTCGTCAAGCACCAACACGTTTGATTTACTGACCGCCAGACACGACAACTTTACCTTGGTCTGCTCACCGCCACTCAAACTGCGCAGCGGCTGCAAGGATTTACTGCCGCTGATGCCAAACTCCGCCAGCTTCTGACGCGCACTTTTGTCATTCAACTGGCGACACGATGCTCGCATCACCTGCATGGGAGTACTGTCCGGGTAATCCCAGTGTAAGTCCTGAGAAAAATACCCCCACTGAATGCCGTTGGCCTGTCGAATGTCCCCGGCAAGAGGATTGAGCTGACCGATCAGCGTTTTCAGCAGTGTCGACTTACCCAAACCGTTAAAGCCAACAATCGCCAGCTTTTCGCCGCGCTGAATATCGAGATTCATCGCCGGTAACAAGGCATGTTGATAGCCTATCTCAAGCCGAGTTGCGGTCAGAACCGTCTGGGCACTCAGAGGCGCGTGAGAAAAACCAAACTCTGGTTGACTCTTTTGCTGCGGCTTGTTCACCCGCTCAATTTTCGCCAACTGCTTTTTGCGGCCGTTGGCTATCTTGGCGTTCACACCCGCACCGTTTTTGCTGATGTAGGCTTCAAGCTTGTCGATTTTCTGTTGTTGGGACTGATATTGCTTAAGCTGGTTGAGCGTCTCCTGCTCCTTCTGCGCCATCGCTTTTGCGTAGCCGCCTTTGTATTTTCGGATCTGTTGATGGTCAATGTCGCATATGCCATTGGCAATCCGATTCAGAAATGCCGTGTCATGCGATACCACCATAAACGTACCTGAATATTGATTGAGAAACTCCGCCAGCCAAGTCACGTGATCCGTATCGAGAAAGTTGGTCGGCTCATCTAGCAGTAACACATCCGGCTCTTCCAGAAGCAGTTTAGCCAAAATCACTTTATGGCGCTGACCGCCACTCAAACCACTCATGTGTGTAGTCATTCCAAGTGGCAGAATGCCCAGCCCCGCCGCCACCTGTTCAACACGATGAGTCAGGCGGTAGAAGCCCCCTTCTTCCAACAGCGATTGCAGCTCTGCCGCGCGATTCAGTGTTGCATCGGACACCGCTGATGACATTTGCGCATAGAGGCGATTCAGCTCGCGATCCGCAGCCAGTAAAGGCGCATAAGCGGTCGCCATAAAGTCGAATACTGACAGCGAGGGATCAATCTCAAGGTGCTGATCGAGGTAGCCAACTTTCACACCCTGCTGCCAAAGGATGTCACCGTGATCCGGCAGATACTCACCTCGTAATAGCTTGAACAAGGTACTTTTACCCGCACCATTTGGTCCGGTGACACCCAGATGCTCACCACGATGGAGAGCGAAATCGGCGTGTTGATATAAAACCTTGTCTTCCACCTGAAAGCCTAGGTGTTTGATAACTAATAAACTCATGTTTTTAAACCATAAAAAAGGGGCCGGTAACAAGTACCGGCCCCTGGAATCTGTACGATATTGATGTCTCTGATTTTCAGACACAAAAAAGGCCGGTGATAAAGCATTACCGGCCTACCTCTCTAACCATTACTTTCAGATGTCAGCTACCCTGCGCTGTTCACGCATTACAACATCTGATGAAGATTTGGTTTTTCAGGCTCCGAGCAACACTTCATCGTGTATTTGCGCGGAGCTCAGCCTTCTCACGAAGTTCTTGAACAGGATATAAATCATGGTAGAGAGTTATCTATAAAAACATTCTGCGGCAAAGTTAAGATACCGCCGGATAAAAGTCAATCACTAAAAGTGGCACCATCGCGTCAGCGCAGATGGTGATTGCCGTAAGCTCAGCCTGTTTCAATTCGGTTGCGTCCTTTGTGTTTGGCTTTGTAGAGTAGCTCGTCGGCTCTGGTCAGTAACTCGTTCGGGCTGTCTTGCTGACGAATCACCGTTGCCCCGACACTCACGGTAAAGTTCACTTCCGAGTCTTCATGCGTCACACTCACATCACGCAGTTCGCGTTGTAATCGAGCCAGAAGACTGCGCCCGCCTTCCAAACCCGTGCGCGGCAAAATGATCAGAAATTCTTCGCCCCCCCAGCGGGCACAGAAATCCTCTTTGCGACACAGCTTGGACGCCAGTAGCGCGAATTCTCTCAACGCCTCGTCTCCGGTACGGTGGCCGTAGCTGTCGTTGATCGCTTTAAAATGATCGAGATCGAGCAGAGCGACCACGGCCTCGGTACGTTGATTTTGTGCAATGCGAATCTGTTCAAGCAGGATGCGCTCCATGCAACCTCGATTTGCCAGTCCAGTCAGTGCGTCCGTGTTGGCCATACTTTCCATTTGAACGTGTGCATTTTCCAACGCCAGCAAATCATTGTTACGTGCGACTTCATGCCCGACCCACTCGGCAAATAAACGGATTAGCTCAATATCCTGACGAATAAACGGACGGGTCGGTTCCGGACTGGAAAAATTCAGCGTACCATACCGCTTTTCATCAACAAAAATCGGCGCGCCAAGGTACGCTTCCAGACCAAAGTTCTTAAAACACGGATGGGTAGCAACTTCGCTGTCTGAGACGTGATGAAAACCCTGAACGTCATCGGCGTTATACACGTGACTGCAATAGGTCGCATCAAGCTCGAATGTCATGCCAGCCTCTAGCGCATCATCCGGATGCACGGCACGCTGCACAATGTAATCGTTGCCGTCAATTTTGCTGAAGATACCGATCGGCAAACCAAAGTGCTCTGTCCCTAATTTCAAAATCTCATCAACGCGCTGTTCAAAACTTAATTGTCTCGATGAGGTAATTTCATGCAGCTTATTCAGTGTTTCTTCTGCGGATAATCGAGAAGATTCATCTTTGATCATCGCAATATAAAAAAGATTCTCGCCCGAGAAGTTTTTAATAACGCCACCAGAAGTCTGACCCTGAAATATTCGTCCGCCTTTTGTTTTGTAGTCTGCAATATACGAATCACTAATACATTCAGCCTCAACGTTATAACGTGATAAACCCAAGGTCTCATATTCATCATCCGTGGCATACAGAATGCGCGTGCTCGCCCCGATAACCTCACCTTCTTGGAAACCAAACAGCTTTTTGGCTGCACTGTTAATACAGACGATTTCACGTTGAAGCGTGGCAATAATGACGGCCGTATCAATATGCTCAAACACTTGGGACAGCACGTGAGAGTCCAATTCCGTATCAACATTTTGCAAATTTAAGGGCTTCATTCCGTCACTCCAATTGACCATACTTTCGCGCTGTTTCTGCCAGAGTATAACGCAGGGGCGATGATGTAAGCATACAGACCGTATCTATTGATGGAACATCACATAAAACGGGTTGTTAATTTCATTGTTGCGAAAATCCATATTTAAGCTAATGACATTAAGCGCTATTAAATAGAATAGAACATGGTTTACATGTCCGATTAAAAATATGCCGACGTTATTGTTCAGACTCAGCCTGAGTGATTTTAGCGACCACTTTTAACGCCTGTTTATTGAGGTTAGATCCCTCCCAGGCCACCACAATCCGACTGGTCATTGGCATGTCCTCTATCTCCGCTACCGCCGCCGCGTTGTCCAGATGTTCGGCCAGTGAGCGCGGCACAATCGCAATCCCCAGCCCCGCCTGAGCCATCGCAATCGTGGTGCGCAGTTGCGGCGCGGCAAACTGACGCTCAAGCCGTATTCCGGCGTCTGCAAGCAGCGTGTTCATGCCATCAAACAAGGCTGGTCCGGTTTCACGCGGAAACAATAAGATTTTCTGCTCTCTGAGCTGTGTCATTTGGATACGTTTAAACTGCGCCAATGGATGACCGGCTGGAATCACAGCAACAAACGGATCATCAAACAGCCGTTTGCGTTCAAAAGGCTCGCTGGCATAACAAGGCAAACGCATGATCGCGAGATCCAGCTGTTTGTTCTTTAACTGAGTGGCCAACTCCGGCATGGGCAGTTCAGCGGCCTGCAAGTTGATGCCATCGCCCTGAATTCGCCCCATCCTTTCCAGAACAGGAATACAAGTCGATGTTGAGGTGGCAAAGCCGACTTTCACTTCCGTATTTTCGCCGCGCGCAATCTGCCTGACTTTCGCTTTGGCCCGCTCCGCGTCAGCGAGAATATTCACCGCATCGGTATAAAACACCTCCCCAGCGCGAGTGAGCTCTACCCCTCTGGACAAGCGTTTAAACAGATCCACACCCAATTCATGTTCCAACTTTTTGATCTGTTGACTGAGTGGCGGCTGAGCGATGCCAAGCTGTTCGGCAGCCCTTGTAAAATGGCGCGTCTGGGCAACCGCGACGAAATACTTCAGGTAACGGAATTCCATATTTTTTCCATATCAAAATAAATCTTTTTTATATTGGATTTAGCACCCGGAGGAAGTCAATCTAAATATACACTTCATTGCATAATTGGTTTAACTCATGCGTGGATTCTACAACCCTCTGTGTGCTTGTTCGCTCGATGTAGCGAAAGAATTTGCCGAATACCATCACGTTACTGGTGATGGTGAGATTTATCAGACCTCGTTGATGAGCGCCCTGATCGCCGGCGTTTACGAAGGCTCAACAACCATAGAGCAATTGCTGGAGCACGGCGATTTTGGTTTGGGTACATTTAATCAGCTCGATGGTGAGCTGATTGCTTTTGACAAAGAAGTCTTTCAACTCAAATCCGATGGTTCAGCCAACCCGGCAGATATGGCGCAGAAAACCCCGTTTGCGGTCATGACATTTTTCAAACCGGATATCGAACTGCCACTGACATCACATATGTCCCGCGACGCCGTGCACGAACTGATCGACGACATGGTTCCGAGCGATAATCTGTTCTGCGCGATCCGCATTGATGGCATCTTCGACTTTGTCCGCACCCGCACCGTGCCTAAACAGACCCGGCCTTACCGACCCATGCTTGAGGTGGTCAAAGAGCAGCCCACCTTCCGTTTCGCTCAAAAACAAGGGGTCGTGGCTGGATTTCGTAGTCCCAAATACACCACGGGAATCAATGTGCCCGGCTATCACGAACATTTTATTACCGATGACCGCCAGGGAGGTGGCCATATTCAGGATTACAGCATTTCGTCAGGATTCCTCCAGATTGGCAAAGTATCGCGACTGGTGATCGACACCCCAGCTTCCGCGGATTTTCTTCGCGCCAATCTGGCTCCGGAAGACATTCGTACCGCCATCGAAAAGGCGGAAAAATAACAACGTCAGGCAATATAATAAGGACAACAAATGCAATCCAAACCTTCAAAACAAAATGGCGCACAGTTAATCGCCAGGCAGCTGGAATCACTCGGCATCAAATACATTTTTGGTATCCCCGGTGCCAAAATCGATCGCCTGTTTGACGCCATTGAAGACACCAGTATCCAGATGATCCCGGTGCGACACGAAGCCAACGGTGCCTTTATGGCCGGAGTTGTCGGCCGACTGACCGGTAAGGCTGGTGTCACGCTGGTAACCTCCGGCCCTGGCTGTGGTAATCTGGTCTCTGGTGTCGCCACCGCTAACTCAGAGGGCGATCCGCTGATCGCCATCGGCGGCGCAGTCAAACGCACGGATCAGCAAAAACAGACGCATCAGAGCATGGATACGGTCAGCATTTTTCGGTCAATAACCAAGTTCAGCGCCGAAGTGCAGCATGTCGACGCCGCCAGTGAAATCATGGCAAACGCGTTTCGCATTGCCGAGTCCGGCCGCCCGGGCGCATGCTTCCTCAGCTTGCCGCAAGATGTGTTGTCCGACCAAACCCAGACCGACATAATAACCCCGTCTGGATACACCCAGCCCGGTTGCGCTGACATCGCAGCAATCGAAGAAGCAGTAAACCGTATCGGTAAGGCCCAGCGCTGTGTGGTACTGCTCGGTTTGCACGCCAGTCGCAGTGAAAACGCCGCCGCCATCGCGCGCTTCTTGCAAAAAACACAACTGCCGGTGGTCGGCACCTATCAGGCAGCAGGTACGGTTGATATCAATTATTATCACCACTTTGCTGGCCGTGTCGGCTTGTTTAATAACCAGCCCGGTGATGTGCTGTTGCGCGATGCCGATCTGATCCTCACCATTGGTTTTAGCCCGATTGAGTACGATCCAGAACTGTGGAACAGCCAGCGCTGCCCAGTGATCCACCTCGACATCGAGCCGGCCGAATATCAGCTTAACTACCAGCCTTGCGTCGAAATCGTCGGCAACATTGCGCAGTCCCTCGATCAAATGGGCAGCCGCATCTCTGAGTACGCCCGTCTCTCGCCCACTGCGCTCTCCGTTTTGGAAGAGGTAGCTCTGCAACGTCAGGTGATCAAAACCTACCCCAACGTCTACAGCCAGCAAGGTTTTCACCCACTGGCGTTGATCAAAGCGATGCAAGCGATCATCACGCCAGACACCACACTCTGTCTCGATATGGGCAGCTTCCATATCTGGATTGCCCGCTACCTGAGCTGCTTCCGCGCGCGTCAGATGCTGATCTCCAACGGTCAGCAAACCATGGGCGTCGCCTTGCCATGGGCGATCGGTGCCAGCTTACTGAAACCCGGCAGCAAAGTGGTGTCGGTATCTGGTGATGGCGGCTTTATGCAATCCAGTATGGAACTGGAAACCGCTGTCCGGCTGAAATGTAACATCGTCCATATCATATGGGTCGACAACGCCTACAACATGGTGGAAATGCAAGAAGTGAAGAAATATCAGCGCTTCTCCGGGGTGAAATTCGGCCCGATTGATTTCAAAGCATACGCCGAGTCGTTTGGCGCCAAAGGTTTTGCCGTCACCAACCAGCATGAACTGGCTGCCACCCTGAAAAAGGCCATGGACGTTGAAGGCCCTGCTGTGGTGGCCATTCCCGTCGATTACAGCGATAACTACAAACTGATGTTGCCGCGCACTGAAAAGAATCAAGACCCTGTTTTCGTAAGTTTCGAAGGAGAAATCGCATGAGAGGATTAAAAAACAAAGTCGCATTAGTGACAGGTGCCGCCAATGGTATTGGCCTGGCTATCGCAACACGCCTTTACGATGAAGGCGTCAACGTTGCTCTGGCGGACTGGAATGAAACACAGCTCGCCAACGCGGTTGAGGGCTTCGACAAGCAACGTGTCTCTGCCCACACCATCGATGTTTCCAACCCGGACAAAGTCGCTTCACTGATTAACGATGTGGTCGCTCGTTTCGGCAAGCTGGATATTCTGGTCAACAATGCCGGCGTGCATGTGCCGGGCTCGGTCATTGAAGGCAGCGTCGACGACTGGAAGAAAATCTCTTCGGTGAACATTGACGGCGTGGTCTACTGCGCCAAATTTGCTTTGCCTGAATTGCTAAAAACCAAAGGCAGCATGATTAATACCGCTTCCGTCTCGGGGTTGGGTGGCGATTGGGGCGCCGCATTTTACTGTGCCAGCAAGGGGGCGGTCGTTAACCTGACCCGCGCGATGGCACTGGATCACGGCGGTGATGGCGTGCGTATCAATGCGGTTTGCCCAAGCCTGGTGAAAACCAACATGACCAATGGCTGGCCACAGGATATTCGCGAGAAATTCAACGAACGCATTGCATTAGGCCGCGCCGCTGAGCCAGAAGAGATCGCGTCTGTGGTGACGTTCCTCGCCAGTGACGATGCTTCGTTCATCAACGGTGTGAACTTGCCTGTCGACGGCGGCGCCACCGCTTCCGATGGACAGCCTAAAATCGTGTAAGCCGTAAACCGACAGATCAGCCAGAGACGTTTCACCTCCTTTTTCGGCTCTGCGCTGATCTGTTGTTCTCTTATTTCAACTTTCGACAGGCATCAGCACCGCATCATTCAACGCCGAATACACTATATCGTTTGCCCGGAGAGGACGATCACTGTAAAAACAAACCCGATTGCCATGCAACTCACCCACCACTTCAAACCGATCATCCAGAAACAGACAATCCTTCACCTCTATCGCGACCTGCGCCTCATTCGGTTGTTGCACTAGCGTGAAGGCCGTTCTTGGCACCAGCCACATTCCTTCCGCACGATTGAGTAGCTTACCGTCGATTAGGTTTCCTGCATTGAGGAACTCACTCGCCCAGCGGCTGACGGGCTTTTGAAAGAGCGTCACCGGATCCGACAGCTGGTGAATGACACCGTCTTTCATCAGCGCAATTCGGTCAGACAAAAGTTGCGCTTCCTTGCGATCGTGCGTCACGTTGATACAGGTGATCCCGCGTTGGCTGGTCAACTGGCGGATCTCCAGCCCCAATTCTTCACGTAAATTGGCATCCAGATTCGACAGCGGCTCATCCATCAAAATGATCGCTGGTGACGCCGCGAGAGCGCGGGCAATAGAGACGCGCTGCTTTTGCCCGCCAGACAGTTTTTCCGGTAACTTGGTCTCATGGCCGGATAACTTAACCAATTGCAATACGTCTGCAACCTGCTGTTGAATAAGGTGTTTCGGTTGTTTTTTCAGTACCAGCGGAAAGGCAATGTTGTCGTAGACCGTCATGTGAGGCCATAAGCCGTAATCCTGAAACACGTACCCTAGCCCACGCTGTGATACGGGGAGCTGATGTTGATTTAGAGTGTCAACATAAACGGACTCAGGTGTCACGACACTACCACTATCTGGCCTTTCCAGACCGGCAATGATACGCAACAGCGTGGTTTTCCCACACCCCGACGGCCCCAATAAGGTCAGGAACTCACCTTGACGAATGTCCAGGTTGATGTCATTCAGAAGGCACTTCGACTCGAACGATTTCGAGATTTGACTGATTTTTATGGCGTTCATGGTGTATATCTTTTTACTATTCCCTGCCCGAGTGCGATGAGTGCACCGGACACCAGAATCACAACCAGGCTCATCGCCATGCCGGCGCTCACTGAGCCCTGGTCGAACTGGTTAAATACATAAGTGGCAACGGTTTCCGTTCCGGCCGGCGCCAGCATCAATGACGCCACCAGCTCCCGGGTTGAGATCGCAAAAACGATGCAGCCGGAGGCGACCATAATAGGCACCATCAAAGGCAATAAAACGCGGCGAACGATATGCAAAATGTCGGCTCCGTAAATTGCCGCAGACTCATCCAGAGAAAATGGCTGCTGACGCAGCGCACTGGTGATCATCCGGATTGGATAGGGCAACATCAGGCAAACGTAGGCAAGCAACAAGATCATCATTGTGTTGTACGGCGTGATGGGCAGATACTGCTGATTCCAGGTGAGAATTAACCCAACCGATAAAGCCATCGCCGGTACCGCATTGGGCATTAGAGACAACACATCGAGGACGCTTTTCCCCCTGGGCTTCAATCGAATCAGAGTAAACGCAACCAGCAGCCCCAGCACCGCGGCAATCAACGCCGTCATCGCCGCCAGCCCGAGGCTGGTGTATATGGCTTCTACGGCGCCATTGCCCGACGTGAACAGATCCGCATAAGCGGACAACGTCAGGTTGTCCCAGCTCAGTCCGTGAGACACGGTACTCATCAACGACGCCGCCACAACTGAAAACAGCGGCAGAATCACCGCAAATACCGCGACCAAAGTAAACAACAGATGCGCTACCAGACATGCGCCACGCGAACTGTTTGCTGCCGAGGTGATCGTCTGGGCATCAAGACTGGCAGCGTATTTACGATTCACCACCAGTTGAAGCAGGTAAGCTGACACCGCTATCGCGATCAGGATCAGCGACAACACCGAAGCTCCGGGTAAATCAATCGGCCAGTCGGTCAGCTTCTCTTCAATGGCTGTGACCATAACTTCAAAGCCGAAGCGGCTGCCTAAAATATCTGGCGTCCCGAACTCCTCGACTGATAACACAAACACAATCAGTCCGCTGGCGAGTAATGTCGGCATCATCAATGGCAATAAAATGCGACAGGCTAAGTCCAAACGCCCGGCCCCATAAACTCGTGCCACATCATTGTAACGTTGACCAATCACCCGCAGTGCATTGCTGGCAGAAAAATACACCAGCGGAAACAGGTGCATCGTCATCACAAATACCACGCCACTGAAAGAAAACAGAAAGGCCGAAAAATCCACACCAGTCCAGCGATACCAAACGCCATTGAACTGAAACATCTGAATCCAGGCCATGGAAGCGATATAAGGAGGAATCAAAAATGGCACCAGCAACATCACATCCCAGAAGCGCCCGGCAGTCACGCTCATTTTATTACGCACATAAGCCAGAACCACAGCGACAGCGATGGAAAGCAGCGTCACGCAGGTCGCTAACCGAATGGAATTGAACGTAGCATCAATGAGAGCGGGGTCGCTGAGTTGAGGATAAAGATTGCTAAATGGTGCGCGAAACGATCCTTCATTGAAATGCGGGAATATCGCAAACAAGATCACCGATAACACTGGCAGACCAATAATAATCAACAACGACACCACAGAAAATGCATTAAAGGCCAGAGGAAGGCGCCCTCCTCTGGCATTCGCGTACAACGACATACAATCAATGACCCATGATCTGCGCGAACTTGTCTTTGGTCTGTTTGGCTTTTTCCGCTGCTGCAGTGGCGTCAAACTGGATCAGATTGAGTTCGGCATAGCCCGGGCGCTGTGCCGCAATGTCTGTTCTGGCAGGAAGAATTAAAGTATCGGCCACCAGCGTTTGCCCTTCGTCTGACAAGACATAATCGACAAACTTTTTCGCCAACGCCTCATGTTGGGTGGATTTCAAGATCATCATCGGACGCGGAGCCAGGACCGTGCCGTCTTCCGGGTAAATCACTTCCAATGTTTCACCTTTGGCTTTTAATCCGAGACCGATGTAATCCACCGCCCCAAAAACCGCCGATTTCGCGCCCTGCAACACTGGATTGAGTGCCGCTTTGTTTGGCCCGGGGATCAGCACGTCGTTTGCCTTCAGCTCCGCAAACAATTGCCAGGCTGACTCACCCATTTGGTCCGCAAGACCTTCCACCAAAGTTAGTGCAGACCCTGATTTACTCGGGTCTGGCATGGTCACTTTGTTCTTGTATTCTGGCTTGGTCAGATCGGCCCAGCGTTTAGGCACCGGCAACTGACTTTGCGTGTTGTAAGCAATGGCCAGCACCGCCGTACCTTGCGCCGTGTACGTCGCGGTTTTCAGGAAATCCGGCACCTTAGCGGCATTTGGTGACTGGTACGTAAGTAATTCACCTGCGTTGTCCAGCGTAATGGCATGACCCAGTGACGACGAAATCATGACATCGACATGCGGATTGGCTTTTTCTGCCTGGTAACGGGACATGATTTTACCGCCGGTGGCCTGATACAGGTCAACTTTCGCACCACTTTGCCGTTCAAAGCCCTGAATCAGCTCGTTGGATAACCCTTTTGGGCCCGCCGAATAAACCGTCAGCGTTTCTGCGTGAACACCTGAACCTAAAAGTAGTGTGGCCGACAACAAATATGCGAATTTCATCTTTCCCTCTGAAAATACTCTCATCAATAAGAGTCCATATCTTGCGCCGGATATATGTCGAAATCATGACAAGCCGATGAACCAGAATCGTTTAAATTAAGGCGTCAATGATGCTACTCGATATTAAAAACTTAGGGAAAGCCTTGCTGAAAAATAAAAAACGCCACCGAAAGGTAGCGCTTTAAATTCATACTTTGGTTTACTTTTTTGCGATGTTAATTTACTGACCGCTGCAAAACTGAGCATCGTATTGATAAACAAATTGCGTCTTCGTTATCCCGTCCAGCTTCACCCAGTCAGACATCTTGCCCATCGCAAGAAATGCTTGCTGAGCACGCTGAACTACTTTGGGCGTATACTCACCCTGATTGTCAGCGTAATCAAACGAGGCTTCCGCAATAACAGGTTTGCTGCCTGGCAGCGGAGCAGGATTGTCATACCACAGGCTCACCACCAAATCCGCATCAAACTGACCGAGATCGATTTCCTGTCCTTTGTAGCGGCGCTCATACATCGTAATGTTGCCGACCCGGTTCAGTGGCGTATCTGCATCAATCACGCCATATTTTGCAGCAAAGCCGGGAAAGTCATCATAGATGTCATCGATCTTATTAATGTTTTTTCCGTAACCCGATATCTTGGTGGAATGCGAAACCTTAATTGAGATATCGTCATCAGAGCCGAGCAACAGGTCATCTTCTAGTTTGCTTTCGGCCTTACTTCGGTTTGAGGCCAAATCCTCGTACGCACTGATAAACCGATCTGACGAGCGAAATTTCAGAGCGGCGTCTCGGTCATTGGCGTCATAGCGACTGACGCGATCCCGAAACGAATAGCCAAGCGTGCGCAAAGTACAGGCATTGGGTACATCCCAATAAGAGACAAAACGTTCTTTGTCCAGTGAGGCATTCCCCGATACATTGCGGTTGATTGCTTGTGAAATTACACTCGCCAGTTGTACGGTATAATTGGCAACGTCGCTCGCTTCACTCTGATAAGTAAACTTATCGGTATCGAGCAATAATTTGTATTCCCGGGAGGTGATATCCGTCGAAGCGTGTGCGGCATTAATGATAAAAAGCGCGGATAACGATGCGATCCATTGATATTTCATCTGTTCTTCCTGTTATTTATTTCCGGAAAACAAACTGTAAAAAAGAATATTGACAGCTCAGTGACAACAATAATAACAGGATTTATTATCACGTAATTCAGGGGAAATCCAATAGTGACCTAATACCCTACGCCACCACCCAAAAGCCGACCGTCTGGCCGGCGATCGCCATTTACTCTTCGAGTAGTTCCGTCAAAATTTGTTTGTAGACCTCAACCGGCTGAGCACCGCTGATCGCACTGCTGCGATTGAACACCACAGTCGGAACAGACGTAATGCCAAGCTCACGCCAGCTCTGTGCGTTCCCTTCGACAGCCGCTCTTACTGCGACATCGTCCAGCCTCTGCATTGCGTCATCGGCATTGAGCCCCACCGCCTGAAGTTCCCTGACTAGGGTTTCACGATCGGCAACATTTTTGCGCTCGGCAAAAAAGGCGTTGAATAAACGCAGTTTGAGCTCCGTTTGTTTGCCCTGTTCTTTAGCGTACTGCAATAAGATGTGTGCTTCGCGGGTATCGTACGTGCGCATCTCTTCAAAATAATCGAACTGAAATCCTACCTCGGCGCCCAAACGTGTCAGGTTCTCTCGGGCCTGTACGCTTTCCTGCGCTGTGGTACCGTATTTTTTCGCCAGGTGTTCACGCAGGTTTTCACCCTCTGGTGGTAGATGCGGATTGAGTTCAAACGGTTGCCACTCGATGGAGATTTGCTCTTCGATGCCGAGCTCCTGAATTGCCTGCTCCAGGCGCTTGTAGCCGATGATGCACCAAGGGCACACTACGTCCGAAACAATATCGAGCTGAATTTTATTCGCCATACTTTACCTTACTTAGGGGCTATGTGGTTTATTATGGTAACCTTTACGTTAGTTTCAACCAGTTTACTTTTTGTAACCTGAAAATCAGGAACCCAACAGCATGAAAAGTGACATCCAGGTCGACAGTCTCGGGCGAAAATCTGTCGTTAACGCCTGTAGCGAGCCCTGTGCCATTGAGAAGGGAATGCGTCTGATTGGCGGTAAATGGAAAGGATCAATCATCTATCACCTTAAAGACGGACCGGTTCGGTTTAACGATATGGCTCGAATGCTCGGTGGTGCGAGTAAAAAGATGGTGGATCAAAGGCTTAAAGAGCTGGAAAGTGAAGGGATGGTGCTGCGTAAAGTCATCAGTGAACGCCCTATCGCCGTCAGCTACGAGCTGACCGACTTCGGGCGCAGTGCACTGAAAATTCTCGATGATCTGCGTGTCTGGTCCGAAGCCCATCAAATCAAAATTCGCCAGTCCAACCAGCATCGCGATGGCTGATCGCGTTTAGCGCATTTCAAACAACTCATAGTGGAAACGACGAGCGTCAAACCCTTGTTCTTGCAAGCCTCGGCGCAGTGAATCTGCAAACATCGCCGGGCCGCAAAACCACACATTGCGCTTGAGCAATCCCGACACTTCCCGCTGCAATCGCTCTGCGGTCAGACGAGCATCGCTCCGGCTGTCGAGCACGCGTAACGTCACATTCGCCAGACGCGCACTGTGATGCAATTCCTCAATCAAGCTCTGATCCGGACACGCAGTGCAGTAGTACATGATGGTCGGATAACTCGATGGATGATTCACTCGCTCCTCAAGAATAGATTTAAATGCGGCAATACCTACCCCTCCGGCAATCCACAAAGCCGGCCCTTCATCAGTGAAGGCAAAATCACCATACGGGCCTTCAACCCTCACTTCGTCACCAGCGCTCAGGCGACCATTCAAACCGCAGGTGAAATCCCCCAGCGCTTTGATCATAAACTGCAACTGATGCGAACCGTCATCATAAGACGCAATAGTAAATGGGTGTGCTTCATGTCCCTGGCAGCGCAAATAGGCAAACTGTCCGCTTTGATGCCCTTTCCATTCGGGAACATCAATCACCAAGTGGGTCACCTTATTACACTCATGGTAAGTCACTTCACGCACTATGCCTGGGTACCGGCGCGCCCTGCCAATGCGATTGCTCAGGCTCCAGAGTGCCGCGAGCACGCCCACCAGACACATTCCAATCACAAGCAACGCTACGGGCTCTTGCCAGTAGTTTCGCTTAATCAATACGACGGAGTGAAAACCGATCGCGAGAAAGCATACCGCCATCAATTTATGAGACCACTTGAATCCTTTGTATTTAACGATTTTGCTGAGTGAGATAAGCGCCAGTACCAACAGCAGGTAAAACGCCAGCTCTCCGACCGATTTAGCCTCGCTGTGCCAGGGAGCCACCAGCGCGAACCAGGAATCAGGGTCTGGCGGGATATGATTTTTAACGGGTTTGCTGAGTAGCCCCCACGATACAAGGTATTTAGGGACTTTGATGATAAGCCAGTGCACAATCGCGGTGGTGACAGCGCCAATCCCTAACCATTTGTGCAAGCGATACGACTTGTCCAGGCCATGCGTCAACTTCTCAACCCAGGGCAGACGCAACGCAAGCAACATGACCATCACCATCAGCGTGACTGACAGTATGCCACTCAGTTGGATCAGTGCGGCCCGAACCTGAAAGAAACTTCCCGAGATCAGAACGGCACTGTCAGCCGACCACCAAAACGCCGTCACCATCAACAGCACCGCCGCGGCTAAACCATAAAGTTTACGCATGTTCACCACTCCACAAATTCAGACACCATTATCGTATAACGTGCTGCGTAAAATGGCGTCAAAGGTCAGTAAAGGTATGTAAAGTCGTTTAAGGAAAGCAGCGTTGGAAATACGGAGCGATCAATCCGCCCCGTTCAGAGGAAAATCAGACGGCCTGTGCGTCAAAACGTTCACGTGGCTCAACCAATTCCTGCTGCGCCGCAATAGTCTGAAGCTCCCACTCACCACGTTGGTGTGTCTCTTTCAACACGGCGTAACAGGCGTTATGCGCATGTTCAAATGCCTGCTTAGGAGACAATCCTTTTAACAACGCCCCGGTAAACAACGCAGAGATCAAATCGCCAACACCCACCGGTTGCTTATCAAATGGCAGATGCGGACGCTGAGCAATAAAGCACCCTTCTTGCGTGGCAAGCATCATAGTGAATTGCTGCTCGGAAACCGAGTGTAAATGCTTCACCAGTACCACGCTTGGCCCCTTTTCAAGTGCTTTACGACACGCCGTCACCGCATCATCAAGATGACGGATCTCCATATCAACAAACTGACTCAGTTCAAACTGATTCGGCACAATCACATCGGCCATCGGCATAACATCATTAATCAGGTGTTCTGCAATGCCCGGTGCCACTATGCACCCTTTATCGGGCGCTCCCATAACCGGATCACACACGTAAAGCGCATCGGGGTTGGCGGCTTTTACTTGCTTGACCGTATCCATAATCGCCAGACACTGCTCTGCACTCCCCTGATAACCAGAGAGTACGGCCAGACAATGCTCTAACTGACCGATGTTCTGCATCCCATTCACCAGGGTATTAATGTCTTGCGCCGAGAACGCCTGTCCGGTCCAGCCTTGCTGGTATTGAGTGTGATTGGAAAATTGAACCGTGTGGATTGGCCACACTTCGAAACCCATGCGTTGTAACGGAAAGACGGCGGAACTGTTGCCCGCGTGACCGTAAACCACATGCGACTGGATTGAGAGAATGCCTTTCATCGAAGCGCCTAACTGTATTCGTAAAGGTCAGTACTTTACTCTCTGGCACGCAATAATCGTAGTGCTTTTGATGAAATCGTTATTTTCATTTATTGAGGCGTGAGATGGATCAGGTTCAACCCGACAAGCCCGCGGGCTGAACCCTAGACAGCTATAAGCTCATAATTTTCTTGAACTCTTCTTCGGAATATTTCTTCTCGGTACTTTTGGTCATGTCGGTCAGCATTTTGTAGCGTAACTCAGTCGCAAGCGACAAGGTGCGCTGCAATTGTCCAAACGAGTAATCCGCCGCCATGCTCATGGCTGCCTGCTTGTCTGTACGGTAGAGTGATTTTAAAGTCATATCCAGATTACTGACCTGTTGATACAGCTTGGTTTCCTCTTCACCCCAGGTGCGGTGTAGCATAGGCAGATATTTGTCCGGATTAGCAGAGGCCAACGCCGTCAGGCTACGAAACTGCCAATAGGCCGATTGATCAGAATATGTGTCACTGCCCACCTGGTAAGCATGCGGATAATTGTGCAAGGTGGAATACAGAGGCACCAACACCGACTCCGGCAGGACACCAAAACTCTGCCAAATCAACCCCTGCAACTCTTGTGGCATCTCTTTACGCAGTTGGATGACGTGCGATTCAAGCTGGCGCTCTACGCGCATTGGCCGCTCAGCCTTACCTTCCAGTTCCGTCCCCTGATAAGTGGCACTCAAGACATCCGCTACCGCAGCTACCGAGATTTTCTTATCCGGTTTCATGAAGAGCGGATACTGCGATTGACGGGGTAACTGAGTGCGGGAGGTTGTGAGCATCTTCTGACCCAGCCACTCGCGATCAGTGTTGTACACGTCGCCAACGACACCAAATGCCTTGGCAAAATTGAATGACTTGGCATCCGGATTTTTCAGTAACTGATGTTGCTTCACAAACGCCAACAAACCTTTCGAATGCAGGACATCGGCGCCGTTGAGATCAACACCGTGTACACGCAGACCATTTGCAATCATGGCGTAACTGTCATCCGGCACCTTTACTGCTATCCAGTGGTGGCCCGAGCCAATTTCAAACAGCCACGCCTGATCCACATCCGCGATGTACAGGCTGTTGCCTTCACCTGCGCCAAACTCTTCGATATATCCCCCGAGTAAGACCACCGCTTCCCGAGCTGTTTTAGCCTGAGGTAGGATCAAGCTTGGAATCACGGCTTCGATAACACCATTTTCAACCAACGGATCAGCTTTTTGTGCGCGCTCATTTACCTCGGCACTGGTGGTCGCAGAAATGGCGACATTAAACTGGTTGATGCCCCGCTCTTCATAGTATTTACCCGCGCTGTCGACGGTGTTCGCATCCCAGTCAGGAATGGCAGAATAGGCATAGAATGTTTCCGGCATAGGGACAGTCAGCCCATTGCCCAATGTCCAGTTTCCCGGCTCATTTTGCTGTGCGGGGCGGTAAACCAGATATTTATTCCAGTTATTCACCCCGAAATCTTCATTGCGGGCAATCATAATGCTGCCGTCCGCCGATGCCCCTTTACCCACAATCAGCCCGGTGCAGGCGATCGCGTTCGCACTAAGTGCTGCCGTTACCGCAGCAGAAAGTAAACTCACAGACCATTTCTTCATTGTTGCTCTCCATAAGCTGGATTAACTTTGAATGTTTATTCAATGAGTGTTGTGTATGCGATTGATTATGTAGTTATTTTTGGTAAGTAACGTGAGAGAGTCTAACCAGTCAGGAAAGGAACGGCTGGAAGAACGATCACATCACCAGCCGATAAATTGATAACAAGCATTTTAGATTAAAAACTGTGAGCGCTATTCCACGTCTTGATTGCCGCTTTACCGGCTTCGACACCGTTTTGATACGCCTGTTGTAGGGATTTAGTATCACGGCTCAACCTTTTGAGCTGGAAACTATCCGGCGGACATATCTGCACGATCTCCACACCGTGAGGCGGATTTTCGATGAGCTCCACGGCTTGGTTGTAGCGAATGTCCCGTGTCAACATCGGTTCAATTAAAGCAGGGGTATGACGCAGTAAATGACGCATCAAACCGGGAAATTTCGCTGGAGACTTGCGATATGCCGACGGACGGCTACGCAGCACCATAATCCGCTTGGCTCCCCGACGAATGGCTTCAGCAACCGGAATCGCATCAGCAACGCCACCGTCAACGTACGGCACGCCGCCGAGTAACACTCCGCGACGGTAAGCGATTGGTACAGCGCTGCTGGCTTTCATCGTTTCAGCCAGCAACGCAAGCTCCGGCGTGTGGTACTCTGCAGCGCCCGTATCCTGCCGCGTTACTCCCAGAAAAAACGGCCGCGACTCCTGTTTGAGGGTATGCATGTCTATCCCCAGCTCGGCCAGAGTCACCGTCCACATCCAGTCCAGATCCATTAAATCACCACCGCGCAGAAACTGCCCGGGGCGGACAAATTCACGGCGACAACTGTAGTCGGTATAAATTTTCAGGTTTCGCCCCGGCATATTGGCCAGATAGGCCGCAAGATTACTGGCGCCAGCCGATACTCCCCAAAAACTGTCAAACGGAGAAAAATCCTGCGCTAAGAAGCTATCCAGCACGCCACACGAGAAAACACCTCGCATCGCGCCGCCTTCCACGATGAGTGTATTTGGGCCAATTTGCTGTGTCATTTGAGTTCCGAATCCGTAGAGTCAAGACACTAGCCTACCGCAAATACCACGGCTAACCAATTCTCGTTCACAGTTTCCAGCTAAAACGTACGTTGTAAACGTCTGATTTTTCGCCGGTATTAATATTGTCATCACCAAACGGCACAGCGTATTCAAGCGCTATATTAAAATCGCTGCCACGCCCGAGTTCTACCCCCAGCGCATAAGAACTTAAATCATGCTCCAGCGGCAGTGTATTGAATTCAGTGTGCGCCGTATCCACCACCACATATGGTTTAATAAAATAACGGTTAAGCCCATAGTTATAGAGCAGCTTTAATTCCGCCCCGTAGCCTTTATCGCCCTCAGCCTGACCTTCCGGATACCCACGGCCATAGAATTGACCGCCATACGTCACACGCTCCGAACTGACCAGTTCATCATCGGTGTAAACACCGTTGGCTTTTACGATTGCGCTCAAGTCTTGAAGAATTTGATAAGACGACGCCAGGCTGGCTTCAAATATCGTGAAGTCCATGTCCTGACTCAACTGGCGGGTTCCGTTACTGTCGGAAATATCGTTGCGACGCCCACCCAGATCCACCCCTTGTTTGACCCGTACATCACCAAACAAAGAGAGCGACTGCCATTTGCGATAGTAGTTCGTGTTGAGCGCCAGTGACGAATATCGGGTATGCTGGCGAGTCTTACCTAACATGGTGTTCAGGTAAGACAACTCGTAGTCATTTTTCTCGTCAGTATGATAAATACCACCACCCACTTTCCAGCGCTGATTGACGGTCAACCAGATCGGGTATTCGAGAGTATATTGATAGCGGTCACGCGTTTTATCCTGATCCACATCGACATACAGGTTTCCTACCGGCAAACGGCTGTCAGACGTGTCTTCATAGCGGCTCCACTGGAACCGTCCAACCAAACCAGAATCCAACCAGTTATTGTCCATTCCCACGGCATAATAACGTTCGTCATCCCCATCCAACGGGACCAACCCCGAAACACTGAACTGCTCAAAGAAGCCATTCAACGATTTCAACTTCAAAGACACGTATAAGTTGTCGTCGTCATGCTCCTGCTTGCTGAACGACACACCAGGTTCGACCCATTCTCGTTCTTTCACTTCAACGCGAATAGAGGTCGCACCCGACAAAGTTTTTGGCCTCGGTAAACCAATGTTGAACGTATAGCCCGGGATCTGCCCAAGCAAGAGCACTGCCCGCTCCAGTGTATCTCGGGTTAACGGCTTTTCGTTTTTCAACGGAGCCAAGATTGCATTCACGCGCTGACGAATGCTGTCCTGCTCTATCTGCACTTCTTCACGTGCAATGTGTCCTTCGATCAAGGTAATGGTCAATTGACCATCCGCAGAAAAACCCTTTTTGGTGACTGTCGCAAACGAGAGCGGATAACCTTTGTCCTGAAACAACTGGGTGATCGCCTGCACCGTAGTGGTCACCAGCTCAACCGAATACGCCTGATTAATCAGCGGGCTCACTTGCTGACTGAGTTCATCCAGACCAATCACCGTGCCACCCGCAAAATGAATGGAGCGTATGACCTGAGCTTGTTCGGTCGCAACCGGGGATTCGACGGGTTCGATATCTAGCTGAGTTTTGGAAACTCCGACTGCATCGGGGATGGATTTAGGTTGGGTAATCAGAGGGGGGTCTTTGGCCTGGCTAACACCACTGACACCAAAGAAGAGCGCCGGTGCGGCCAGCACGGCAACAATATTCGATTTCTTCATTCACGCTCCCTGCGAAAAAGGTAACATGAGGCAGCCCTAGAGTGCTGCCAACATGTTACCGGACTCCCTCACTACGCGTTTACCGCGCCAGCGAGCCACTTCTTGTCATTCTTATCCTTACAACAGCTTACCAAGCAATGGATCCAGTACCTGGTTGTCAACGCTGTCGAGTAAGCCTGCTTCTTCCGTTTCAGACTCGGTTTGCAGTACCGAATTCAGTGTTTCGTTGAGCACACTGGTTTGTTCACTGTCACCCAACAGAGAATCATTCACTCCGTTCAATAGATCAGCTGTGTTATCCACCAAACCGGAAGACTCTCCCGACTCCGTACCGAGTGTTGTTGTTCCAGCCACCAGACTGGACGTCACTTGTGAAATGGTATCCCCCCCCAGCGCATCGGTATTGAGCACATCACCACTGAGCAACCCGGATGTGTTCAAGAGTGATCCCAGATCCTGTGTCAATATGGTCTGGTTACCATCCACTTCGGTCAGCACACCCGTAACGGACGCCAGTGTCGAATCGCCGTCCAACACCTGCTGACCATCAAGTGAGCCGGTATTAGATAGTTGAGTGTCTAAGGTAGATAAAGTGCTGGTCAGAATGCTGTTTGTATTGTCTGAAGATTCATCCATCACCAAGGCAGTCAATCCATTGTCACCGATAAACACGGTCCCCAACCCGTCCACATAACCTTCCGGATTGGACAGCAGGGCCTGAGTCCCCTCAACCAGATTGTTTCCGGTCAGGAATACAAACTGAGGGCCATTTTCTTGCAGATCATCCGTGTCCTGAAACAAGACTAGCGCATTGCCTTTCAGATCTATCATTCCGTTCGTTTCTGTCACCAATGGTGCCGTCACCGCAGACAACGTCGCCGCAAGGTTATACAAACCACCATTTTCATCTGCCACATGGAACTGCAGCGTATCGCCAACCTGTTCCAACGTGCCACCCAGTTCAGAAACTGTGCCGCCTGCGTAAGTCAGGATACCGGTTTGGTCGTTCAGTTGCACAAAGACCGGTAACGCATCTAACTGAGCAATGGCATCACCGGCGGACACCACCATGGTTCCGGTTTGTGCCAGAGCGCCAGTGGCTCCTTCAAGTGTGGTGTTAAGGTAATTTCCGTCAAGCGAAGCGGGATCCAGTGGCAAGCCACTGCCTAGTTCTGTTACCACCCCCCCAAGGTTCACCAACACGTCGCCGGAACCTGTCGTTATCGAATCGGCATAATCCGGCAGATCGCCCTGACTAATCACGTTGCCAACATCTGTCACCAAATTACCGTCTTCTTCAGCCACATCATCATTGACGTTATTGTCATCTTGTTTCGCATCATCATCCGTTGCAGAGGCGACGCTGTTTACATCGGAGCCACCACCGCCACCAGATGCAGAACCGGATCCGGAACCACTGCAGCCAGCGACGGAGAGAAACAGCGTGAGCAGTAGTGCCACGCCAGTTAATGAGGTTGAATTATCCATTGCTTGTTCTCCTTGCGCACACATGAACCGATCGAATCCCTAACCGCCCTCAGGTTGGGCTTCATCAGTTTTTGGTCATTGCAAAGGTAAGCTAGGAGGCGATGGAACGAGTATCAAATATTAATGAGATGAATATTAATTAGCAGTTGGCGTGCCAGACGCCCGGGAGGTTATTGGTCTCGGTCTCAACTCCCTATCACCCCTTGCCATTGGTGGCGCTGAGCCAGCTGATTCAATATTTCAATATCGCGTTGCGTTTCGCTCTGTAGCCAAAGCAACAAGTCGTCGATCACCGGTGAAGGTTGGCGGTAGTGACAAAAGTATCGCCAGGCACTGTATTCGACATGGGTTCCTTCCGGACATTGTAAATACCCTTCATGTAATTCCGGCAAAACCAGCAATAAATCAGTCACCGTCACCCCTTGCCCGGACAAACACGCACTGAGTGCCAGGTCCAACGTGTAGAAGGTAGTCTCGCGGACCCGACTCGCTTTTCCTGCCTGGTTTTTCTCCAGCCACAATCGCCAGTCTTCATGATCTAAGGTTGAGTGGAGGCGCGGCAAAGTTAATATCGAATCGGTGTTGAACGTATCATCCAGTAAACTGGACGCACACACCGGTGCCATATACTCTTCGCGCAAAAAAATCATCCCAGGCTCTTTGCCATAACGATCTTTTAGCCGGGTGCTGAAAATCAGCAAATCATAATCGCTGGAATGAAGGCTGGACTCTTCGTCAATCGTCGGCACTATCACGATTTCATGATCCGGATAACGGTCATTCAAAATTCGCACTTTGGGCATTAAAACACGAGTCGTATAACTCAACGCGGCTTTTATGACGATGCGCTTTCGCTGTGGCGCTTTCCAGGACGCCACCAACGTTTCAACGGCCTGATAGTTCTTGCGCAAAGTGTTGCTTAATGCCAACCCTTGTTCGGTCAATGTGATAGCGCGATGTTTACGCACGACTAAAGATGCGCCCAGATCATCCTCAAGTTGCTTAACCTGGCGACTGACCGCACTCTGAGTTACGTTCAGCTCATTAGCAGCAAGAGTAAAACTCATCAGCCTGGCAACCGCCTCAAACGCTTTTAGTCCATTGTGTGAATAGGGAAGATTCGGATACGGTGTCATTCGTTTTTTCACATGAGTTTAAGGAATACCAGATTGGCATAAAAGTCATTTGAACACCAGCCCGTAAGCCCTTACCTTTACCTCAAACAATAATGAGGCTGTTATGAAAAAAATTCTGTCGCTGGCATTTCCACTGATTATCTCGCAAATGATCTCCATGGCTCTGGTGCTGACTGATGTGTGGATGATGTCCAAACTGAGTGTGTCAGCACTCGCGGCTGGCGGCCTCGGCGCATCTATTTACTCATTCGTGTTTATTGTCGCAGGCAGTACTGTCGGTTGTGTCGCTAACCTGATCGCCATCGCGTATGGTCAGCGAATTGCACGCCCGGAGTTTGGTAACCAACAAATACGTCTGGCAGTGAAAGGCGCCGTGTTGCTTTCCGTCATTCTCACTGTTCTTCTGACGATCAGTTTTTTGTACGTACCAAACTTACTGGCGCTAGCGCATCAGCCTGACGCCATCATTGATTCAGCGATGATTTACGTTAATGCCTTGAAATGGGCTATGTTGCCCTCGCTGTTACTTCTGGTATTGCGCGGGCTCACCAGCGCGTTGGGAAATGTGCGCTCGATTATGGTGATGTCGGTACTGACGGTGATCCTCAACGTTCCAATCAGCTACGTGCTGGCATTTCCTCTCGGTTTGGGGCTCAGTGGCCTCGGGGCAGGAACTACCCTGGCCGCACTGACGGTAATGATCGGATACGCAGTTTGGGTATTTAAGCGTCCCGAATACCAACAATTTGCCCCATGGCGAAATGTTAACGAGTATTCATTGTCATTGATGACTCCTCTGCTCACCATGGGGCTTCCGATCGCTCTGGCGGCACTGCTGGAGCATGGGCTGATCTACGGTGGCACACTCATGGCAGGCGCCATCGGTGTGGTGGCTTTAGCGTTGCACCAAATTCTCCTGCAATGTCTGAGTTTTACCTGGAATATCAATTTTGGTTTTTCTCAGGCCGCAGCCATACTGGTTGGTCGCGACTTTGGCGCAGAAGATTATGCCGGTATCAAACAAACCGCCTCACGCAGTTTCTGGCTGGTAACCGTTATGAGCGTGGTCATGGCGGGCGCCTTTATTGCCTGGCCAAACGTGATTGCTGATATGTTCCAGCTTGATCAGGGTGAAGGCGGTATGACTGAACTGCTGTACGCGGTGATCTGGGTGGTCGCTCTGTCGTTCATCGTCGATGCCTGGCAGCTTCTCGCAATCAACCTGTTGCGTGGTATGAAGATTGTCATCGCCCCCACAGTAATGACCGCCATCGGTTATTGGGTATTCGGCCTTCCTGCTGCCTGGTGGCTAATGGAGCGCTATGGTTTGGGCGGCATCTGGGCCGGAATCGGAGTCGGATTGGGCGTCACCGGCATTTTGTTGCTCTTCCTGCTAATGAAGGCCATTCGTAAACAAAGTTACACCCTAGACAGCATCACCGTTTAAGTATTGAAACATGACGAAGTCTGCTACCATTCGCCCGGGTATTGTATGCGGGCGAATGGGCATGACCGATCTCGACATTGAACTTGAACATATTCTGCTGGAGATCCGAGCGGAACGCTGGAACCAGCTCGACCGTTTCCTGTTCCCCTACTTCTGTTTTCGTGAAGGTTACCTGACCAAACAGGGTAAACCAGACTGGGAGGCCGCACGTGCTCAGTCTCCGCGCTCGTCAAAAATTATGCAGGTGAAACACGCTTGCCTGGAGCCCTTGCTTCCCAATGAGGCCTTGATCGGAGAGCTGAAACGTCATACCCGAGATGGCAACCTGAGTCTTGCGAGCCTCAAACGAATTCTCGCTACCGCCCTGCAATATGCAGTCATCAGTAAAGAGGAAAAACAAGCCTTAAGCTCGCTTGGTTTGGCTGATGCTATGCCCCCAGAATGGTACCGCTCCGCAGAACGGACCATCCATGCCCGATTTGACGCCGCTAACATCAAGATTAACTAGTCTATACCGTCTCACTTTCTAGACCTTTTGGATTATTTATCCCTTGGGGTTGCCTTCCTTGCTGGCATTTTATTGATAAAAGACTAGATTAAAAAGTGCAACCGCATTCACTGCATTCACTCGGTGAGTACGGCCAACTGGAAGGCGTTGTTCCAGGCCTGTTTAGTCCGTACCGACATGACGTATCGTCACCGTCAGAGCACTCAGGTCAGGACATCATTAAAAGGTGTTTCCGTCATGTTTGGCTCTAAATTTATGAATCGCACGCTGATTATATTCTGCCTCACAGTGCTGTGGATTCTCCTCTTCGCCCAATCCCCCTGGATCTCCGACAGCGAGATTCAAACATTGTTTGGCTATTTGGCGGGAGCATTAAATTCAGGACTTCACCGCCTGACATCGCTGTTTATGCTGGAACATTTCGATGCTCAACAAGCGTATACCGCCGTCACCACGGATAATGACAAAACGATTCATGATGTTTGGGTGTCCATCAGCCAGTGGTTCAGTGTGCTATTTGCCGGACTGGTCGACGCGTTTCATAAACTGGCAAATAGTATCTCACTCGGTGCTCGTCAGTTATCCGAATACCTTGCTCACCTGACATCCCCGTCAGAATTAACCCCCCATCAGGCGGATATTCCTCCCCATCAGCACAGCATATTGCAAACCTGGTGGACCTTACCTTTCTTCTGCATTGGGATTGGTTTCCTCTATCTGACCAGTCAACGCCGGGTTAATACCTTGTCACGCATCAATGCCCAACTTAAAGCGGCGCTGGCCAAAGCCGAGGCGGCATCAAAAACCAGCCTGCAGTTTCTGGCCAATATGAGTCATGAGTTACGAACCCCGATGAACGGTGTGTTAGGGGTCTCTCAACTGGTGGAGCAGGAAACCAGTGAACTCAGTACACGAGAAAACATGCGCGTAATCCAGAGCACCGGTGACCATCTGATCACTATCGTGAACGACATCCTCGACTTCACCAAAGCGGAAAACCATAAGCTGACGCTCGAATCCACGCCGTTTACCCTGGATCAGGTCATCACACCGGTGAATGCCGCCATGACGCCTGTGGCCATGAATAAAAATCTTTGCCTGCTGATCCGTAACGATGTACCGGATTCGATCACCTTCACAGGCGATAGCACCCGACTGCGTCAAATTATTTTTAATTTGGTCGGTAACGCCGTCAAATTCACCAAACAGGGGCACGTCATGCTGCAGGCAAAACTGCTGAACGATGACGCGCACTCGCTGCAAATTACCGTTACCGATACCGGGATTGGTATCGCAGAAGAAAAACTGGACGCAATTTTCCACAGCTATCAGCAAGCGTCGTCATCAACGACCCGCGAATTCGGGGGAACAGGTCTGGGACTGGCAATCGCCAAGCGCCTGACCGAGTTAATGGATGGAGAAATAACAGTGAAAAGTACCGAAGGACTGGGATCCAGCTTTGTCATCACGATGCCGCTGCCTTTTGAAACTGAGGCTCGCGCGGGTATGGCGGCAAACTTCAATGAAACCAAGCGTTATCATGGTCGTCCGCTACGGATCCTGATTGCCGAAGACAACCGTCTGAACGGGCTGATCGCCCAAGGATTCTGTCAGCGACTGGGCCACCGAGCGGATCTGGCTGAAAATGGTCGACAAGCGGCTGATATGGCAAGAGACATCGGTTACGACGTTATTCTGATGGACAACAACATGCCGGAAATGGATGGTGTACAGACCACTCGTTACATCCGAGAACAGCTGCAGTTATCGATGCCCATCTTTGCGTACACCGCAGATGTTTATGAAGATACACTCAGCGACTTCATGCAAGCTGGCGCCGACCATATTCTTGCTAAACCGCTGCAAATGCACTGCTTTGACGAAGCGTTGAGTCAGTTCGCCGACCGATTTGATCAGGATCGCAAAGCGTCGGGTTCCTGAATTGAACCAAAACAAAAGGCGATGCCAGTGCGCATCGCCTTTTGCGTTTTCTCCACACCAGCATGTGGTTAAGAATCGCTGTTCATCCACTCTTGCTGTGAGACAACTTTGTGATCTTTCAGCGTCACTTCGACCGCTTTTTGCCCTTGAGAGTTGAATCCGGTGACTTTGCCATCAGCCAGTTTGCCTTTAACGTACTTAGCTTCAAACGATTTTTTGCCGTTTGGATAAAAACGATCAACCACGCCATTCTTTTCACCATCTTTAAATTCACCGGCAAAACGTTTTTCTCCGTTGTCGTACCAAAGCGTCACTTTCCCATCAACCTTGCCCTTTTGATAGCTCATATCGGCAATTTTTTGACCGTTATACGCCCATTCCTGATACTGGCCATTCAGTTGATCTGAGGTGTAATTCGCCTGTTTCGCCATCTGCCCATTGTCATACCAGGTTTGTGCCTGACCATTAAGCTGCCCACCCTGGTAATGGACTTTAGATGACACCTGGCCATTACTGTACCAAGCCGTTTCTATGCCTGTTTCTTTGCCTTTGACGAAGTTTGCCTGAATGGCATTCTGACCGTTATCAAATTTCTGTAACAAGGTTCCGGTGAATGGCTCCTGGTGATTCACCTGATAAGCCAACCCATGACGAATCTGGACATAATTGACCGTATCGCCCTGAGATTGTTGCTCTGCAGCGTATGCACCGCCAGAAACCATTAAAACCGCTAATGCTATTGGAGTCAGTTTGTTCATAGTCGCACCTACTTTAAGGGAGTGAAAAACGGTCGGTGCTCAGAAGTTAAAATAGAGTCTAAAAATCAGATTGTAAGTGTTAGAAATGAAAGTTTGGTTTACAAAAACGCAACGAAACTTTTTCATTAACTCACAGTCATTTTATTATTTACCAATATTTACAATGAGTTAAAAAGAAGAGGAAGGCCATTTAGCACACAACAGATGGTAAAAAGCCCGTGTCACAGACACGGGCTTGCGTAAATTAATTCTGGCCGATTGGCGAATTACAAGAAGTTCAGAGACGCCGTTAGGTTGAATGAACCAATATCGTCTTTTGACACTTCGTAACTGGTGTAGCTTGCACCCAGAGACAGCGGACCAAATACAGCGTAATCCGCACCGATACCCCACATAAAGTCGTAATCGTCGTCGTCACCCGCTTTTGAACTCATGTCCCACTTATGTACACCACCTTTGGCGTAAACCTGAAGTGGGCCAAAGTTAATGCTTGGCTTCGCTGCTACGTAAACGTTGTCAAAAGAAGTGTCGTTTTTATTGAAGTCATCAAAACGGTTGTAACCGGCTTCAATACCAATAAACGGTAAGATACCTGTACCTACGTGTACGTTGTATGCAGTACCGTCAGAACCATTGAAGTCTGCAGTACCCACTGATGCACCACCGTAAATCCATGAGTCAGCAGAAGCTGAAGCTGAAGCACCCAGCAGAGCTAGCGCCAGTAGAGTTTTTTTCATAGTTAACCTTCTTTAGTTATCGTGGCAAGGCCGCTAACGGCACCGCCTTGCCGCATTTCGTCACAATTATATTGCTGAGCTACCTTCATGCAAGTCCTGTGCCTGTGGCTGGACCACTAACATGCCTCAATCGCGTTTTTGACACGTTTATCAGAAACAGGATACGGGGTTCCGAGTTGCTGAGCGAAGTAGCTGACTCGTAACTCTTCAATCATCCAGCGAATTTCCTTCACTTCTTCCGGAATCGCCATGCCTTTCGGAATTTTATTGAGCAACTCTTTATAGTCACTACTGACTGATTCAATCTTCAACATGTGCAGTCGATCTTTGTTCGGATCGATCGGCAGTTTTTCCATCCGACGCTCAATGGCTCGCATGTAGCGCAAAATATCCGGCAGACGTTGCCAACCGCACTCAGTCGCGAATCCTTTAAAGATAAGCCCTTCAATTTGCGCTTTGATGTCAGACAAGGCAAACGCCATCGAAAAATCTATCTTACCTTTCAACTTCTTGTTGATGTTGAACGCCGTGGTCAGAATGGTTTCCACCTGTTTAGCGATGTCCACCACCGTATCTCCCAGTTCAGCCCGGACATGCTCTTTCAACGCCTCAAACTGAGCTGGCTCCCACACCAAACCACCCTGCTCCTGGATGAGCTTATCAACACCACAAGCAATGCAGTCATCAATCAAGTCGAGCACTTTGCCATACGGGTTGAAGTAAAGCCCCAGCTTGGACTTATTAGGCAAGTTGGCGTGCAGATACTTAATTGGCGAAGGAACGTTAAGCAGAATCAAACGACGCTGCCCCTGACGCATCGCGGCATGCTGCTCCTGCTCAGTCTCAAATAGCTTGATTTCAACACTGTCTTTACCATCGACCAGCGCCGGGAACGCTTTGACATCATAGCCGCCCCGTTTTTGCTGATACACTTTCGGCAACTCACCAAAACTCCAGGTATGCAGGCCTTGCTGCTCAATGTCGTCATCGGCCACTTTCGATAAGGTTTCCTGAACTTTATCTTTCAGACTCTCTTTAAGTTCATGCAGATCTTTGTGTTCCTTCAGTTTGCGATTGCGGTGATCCACCGCGCGGAACGTGACTTTCAAGTGCTCTGGCACCTGATCGAGATTCCAGTCTTCACGCAACACTTCAACTCCCGTCATGCGGCGCAGTTCTTTTTCCAACGCGTCCAACAACGGGGCCTCCATCGGAGTCACACGGGCAAGAAATGCATCGGCATAGTTTGGGGCCGGAACAAAGTTCTTACGCAGCGTTTTCGGCAAGGCTTTGATTAAAGAAACCACCAGTTCATGGCGCAACCCCGGGATTTGCCAGTCAAAACCCGCCGGTTCAACCTGATTAAGGATCGGCAATGGCACATGTACAGTGACACCGTCACTATCATCACCCGGTTCAAACTGATAACTCAGCTTAAGTTTCAATCCATTTTGGTACCAGAAGTTCGGATAATCGAGATCAGTCACATGGCTGGCATCGCCTTTAAACAGCATCTCTTTTTCGAAATTCAGCAACTCTGGTGTGTCTTTGGCGACGTGCTTCCACCAGGTATCAAAATGACGACCGGACACCACTTCCGTCCCAACACGTTGGTCGTAGAAATCAAACAGCTCATCGTCATCGACCAGGATGTCCCGGCGGCGGGATTTATGCTCCAGCTCTTCCACTTCCTGCAGCAACTTGCGGTTTTGTTTGAAAAAGGCGTGTTTGGTTTCCCACTCCCCTTCAACCAGTGCGCTGCGAATGAAAATTTCACGACTGACCGTGCTGTCGATGTTGCCATAGTTCACTACACGCTTTGGTACGATTGGAATGCCGTACAGCGTGACTTTTTCATGCGCCATCACCGCGGCACGTTTCTTCGACCAATGCGGCTCACTGTAACTGCGCTTAATCAGGTGTTTTGCCAGCGGTTCAATCCACTCCGGCTGAATCTTAGCAATGACGCGCCCCCACAGTTTAGAGGTTTCCACCAGCTCAGCCGACATCACCCATTTCGGCTGCTTCTTAAATAATCCGGACGCCGGGAAGATATGGAAACGGGCATTCCGCGCTCCCTGATACTCATTCTTCTCCTGATCTTTCATACCGATGTGCGACAACAACCCAACCAAGATCGCACTGTGCACACCGTGATAGCTTGCTGGCTCATCATTGAGTTTGAACTCCATTTCTCGCATCGATTGATGGATTTGGAAATAGACATCCTGCCACTCACGGATACGCAGGTAGTTGAGATAATCTTGCTTACACTGTTTACGGAACTGATTACCCGTCAACGCTTTCTGCTGCTTCTGCACGTACTCCCACAAATTCACAAACGTCAGAAAGTCCGATTCTTCATGGAAGAAACGGCGATGCTTATCATCTGACGACTGCTGTTTGTCGCTCGGACGTTCACGGGGATCCTGAATCGACAACGCCGATGCAATGATCATCACCTCTTTGAGAGCACCATATTTAGGAGCTTCGAGTACCATACGCGCCAATCGAGGGTCGATAGGCAAACGCGCCAGTTGACGGCCCGTTGCCGTTAGACGTTTTTTCGGATCTTTGGCATTTTCATTGATAGCCCCCAGTTCTTCGAGCAGGCGGACACCATCCTGAATGTTGCGTTTATCCGGCGCTTCAACAAATGGGAATGCCTGAATATCCCCCAGACCAAGCGCAGTCATCTGCAAAATAACCGAGGCCAGATTGGTACGCAGAATTTCTGGATCGGTAAACTCTGGGCGTGATTCGAAATCCTCCTCCGAATACAAACGGATACAGATACCTTCTTCCACACGTCCACAGCGACCTTTACGCTGGTTGGCGCTCGCCTGCGATATCGGCTCAATCGGCAAACGCTGTACCTTGGTCCGGTAGCTGTATCGACTGATCCGGGCCGTACCCGGGTCAATCACATATTTTATGCCCGGCACCGTCAGTGACGTTTCCGCCACGTTCGTTGCCAGCACAATGCGACGACCGGTATGCGGCTGGAAAATTTTGTTCTGTTCACCTGCGGATAGTCGTGCATACAACGGCACAATTTCGGTCGACTTGAGATTGCGTTTACTCAACGCATCCGCCGTATCACGAATTTCTCGCTCACCATTCATGAAGATCAGAATATCGCCCAGGCCTTCATCGCACAGCTCGTCAACGGCTTCAAAAATGCCTTCTAACTGGTCGCGGTCCCCATCGTCATCCCCTCTTAACGGGCGGTAACGGGTTTCAACCGGATAAGTTCGGCCGGACACTTCAATGATTGGTGCATCGTTGAAATGTTTTGAAAATCGCTCTGGATCGATGGTCGCCGATGTGATGATGATCTTCAGATCAGGACGACGTGGCAGCAGCTCTTTGAGGTAGCCGAGAATAAAATCGATATTCAGACTGCGCTCGTGCGCCTCATCAATGATGATGGTGTCATACTGATTCAGAAAACGGTCATGCTGGATTTCGGCCAACAAGATACCATCGGTCATCAGCTTAATTTGCGTATTGTCGGATATTTGGTCGTTAAAACGCACTTTATAGCCGACAAACTGACCCAGTTGCGTTTCCATCTCTTCCGCGATTCGGTTCGCGACTGAGCGGGCCGCCAGTCGACGTGGTTGGGTATGACCAATCAGGCCATATTTTCCGCGCCCCAACTCAGCACAGATTTTGGGTAGCTGCGTGGTTTTACCTGAGCCGGTTTCACCCGCGACGATCACCACCTGGTTTTCTTCGATGGCTTTCGCTATATCGGCCTTTTTCTGACTGACTGGCAAGATCGCCGGATAATCAATGGTCGGCTCAAATGCCGCACGCTGCTGGGCTTCCGCCATTGATTTGGCGATGTCCAACGCAATTTCATCCAGCACCGCATTACGCGATGCGTCTTTTTTAATTTTAGTGGCGCCGGAAATGCGTTTGCTCAAACGGAATCTGTCCCGCAGCATGCACTCATTCAGCGCCTTTCGCAGTGCCACCGGGCTATTTGTAGCCGCAGATACTGCATTTTGGTTTTCTGGCTGTGACGAAGTCAAAGCGTTTCCTATTCTTTTCATTACATAAAACTGCGCGGATTGTATCACAGCCACATCCCATATACTCAAGCCACTTGTTGAGGCGTAACCCGAACGATTTACTCCCTTTCTGTACTTGTTCTATTTTTTCGAACAAGTACAGCAAAATCCTCTACTTCAACCGTGGACGTAACGCTTTTAATATGTGCCCATACCGAGAAAGCACTACTGAGGAATTGAATATGTCTCGCATCCTAGCACTTAAATCCAGCATCCTGGGCGACTACTCACAGTCAAACAAACTGGTAGATGAGTTCATCAAAAATGTTGACCAAGAAAACCTGACCGTGCGCGACCTGGCAGCCAACCCTCTGCCGGTTCTGGATTTTGGTGTTGCGACCGCTTTGCGTGCAACCGAAGATCTGTCTGACGAACAACAGCATATTGTGGCTCTGTCTGACACACTGATCGAAGAAATCAAAGCCGCAGATACACTGGTTATCGCTGCGCCTATGTATAACTTTACTATCCCAACACAACTCAAAAACTGGATTGACCTGATTGCACGTGCCGGCGTGACATTCAAATACACCGAAGCGGGCGTTCAAGGTTTGATCGAAGGTAAAAAAGCGATTGTTGTCACTACACGTGGCGGAATCCATAAAGATTCACCAACCGATAATGTGACGCCGTACCTGCGCACGGTACTGGGTTTTGTCGGCATTACCGATGTAGAATTTGTGTACGCTGAAGCGTTGAACATGGGTGAAGAGCCTGCCAGTCAAGGGATTGCGGCTGCGAAATCCCAACTGGACGCATTACCAGTTTAAGATACAAAAAAGGGAGTTGGCGACACAACTCCCTGATTTTCTGTTCCACTGTCCTAAGTTAAGCATCCTTTTTTGACATTTTCAGGTAACTCTCTATTACCCGTTTTGGCGCCGCCTTATCAAGGACTGCGCCTTTTTTATCGCTGCTATTCAGTGAAAAAGAACGATTGATAGCCATTGAGAAATACATGGCAGGCGTGACCTTGCCCCTGAAACAACACCGCCGGACCGGGTGTTGGCGTGCGCCCTCTGGGTTTAGGCAAAATTTTTTCAATACGGTAATCCGTTTCCGTACACGTTACGGACAAACGCTCACGTTTGACGCCATCCAATTGCTCGTTGATGCATTCCACCTGAGCCATAAGGATGGATAAGTAGTTGTCTTTATTAGCCATAGACGTCGTTTATTTTTAAGTATTATTTATTAGTGAATAATAATACGACACCGACCGATTTCAATACTCCTAAAACATTATTTTATGAAATCTTACTGATATCATTTTGTTTTATATAGAAATCATATGATTTACATTCCGTGCGAATCAGAAATCATATTGGAGATACACTGTATTGTAGTTGCTGCCGCCTTTGATCCGACCAAACTGAGAGGCCTTTTCAAAAATGGCCGAGCGATGATGCAGCGAGTAACCAAACCACAGTTTTTTCAGCTCACGGTTATTGAACAGTTCGCCAACATTAACATCGAAGGAAAAGTCCAGATAATTCAATAGATGATTGGCGGTGTACCCTTTCCGCTCCATCTCGGATTGCTCAATGTAAGTGATGTTATCGATGTACGACAAACCTTCGGCAAACCCAAACCGCCAGGTGGTTGGCCATTCGAAGGTGTAATACGCTTTGATCGCCGCGACGTATTCCGTGCTGCTGCTTTGTACCGCTGACGACCAATGATGAACCAGGCCTGGCGTGAGGTAGATATCCAATGGCAGGCCAAACAATTCGTCTGTGAGCGGATGTCCGTAAAACACAGACGTCAGTTGGTTGTTGTACGGATCCTTTTCCCGATTAAACGAAAATATTTCCCCGATGTTGGAAGGCGTTCCCCAACCATGAGCCAGGCGCAGATAACGCTTGTTACTTAACGCCGATTTCGGCGCTTTGGTTTTGTCTCGGAAAAAACCGAATCCAACAAACAGTTCTCCCTGGGTTCTCTCTTCGACCGCTCGGCTGCGATAGGCCTCACTGTCGAGCACGGTAACACTCGCAGCGCCAAGCAGATACAGGTTAGAAGCCACATGATAGCGGGCATCAAAGCCAATATTGGCGTCAACACCAGGGCCAATCCGCTCGTTGGTGTACTCTGAAAAAGCGTAATAAGTACTGTTAAAATCGGCGTCCTTAACACGCACCGTCAACGCCGGGTTGATGTCCCAGTCACCGGATTCAAATTGTGCCGAGAGGCGCAGATTGCCATGAAAACGAAATTCGTCATCACTCATGATTTCAGTATCAAAAGACCATTGCTCATCCATTCGGTAACGTAACTGCGCACCAAAATCGACCGCGTCCCCTTGATTGGCGTTTTGTAAGGACGCCGGAATGTCGACAAAACGCAGCCGGGTCAGTGCCGAAATCCGCCATTCCTGCTCGGGTTCATTAAACAAAAGCAGCCCAGCCTCAATGCCATCAATGAACAGGTGCTCATTTTGAAAGAACATCATCGGTACGAATGTAGACACGCTCTGATCCCCGTCTCGCGTATCGTACGGAACCGTCGCCATCCGATACATGGCTGCGATCCCCCAGTCTTGCTCAGGGCTATCTTTCGCTAAGGCGGACACCGGTACAGAACACAGACCCACTAGCCAAGGGAACGTACGCCAGCTTGTTGGTTGAAATTTCATTATTATTGGCTCCTGATGCGAGTCAATCGCTTTGCAATCGCGCCAGTATAAATCAGCCCCATTTGGTCACAGACTGTAAAATCGTTCAAAAGTGTAACCAATTTTCTCGCACACAATGTGCAAGCAGGCCCATGAAACATCCAACGCTGGGGTCAGGAATAAAATGACATCACGCTGACGGTTTCCATGTAACAATAGCTTATGTTTTCCGTCTCTTAGCCGATACAATAGACAATAATCTTAAACTTGTTTGAAAACGCCGTGAAAGCATCAGAACTCAAGCACATTCTGTCGTCTCTACCAGATCATGACGATCCCGTAATTGTCACCGGAGAAGAGTGGCTGCCAGAGCAACTGGTTGACGCCCGCCGGGACGGAGAACTCCTGTTTCTCAATTTCGACAGTGCCCCCGAAGACATCCAGGGTGAAGAAGAAGGTCGTGGATTTGTTGAGCACGAGATCGATATGATCCACTTGCGTCTGAAAGAGATTCTCGACTCAGACAGCGACAGTCACACCAAGGCAGATGCGATGTTGGCGCTGCTGCTCGCCGCACATGAAAAAACCAGCTCAGAGGTGATTGAGCTGTTAGAAACGGATTAAAAAAGCGGGCCTTGGAAAAAACGCAGTAAATTTCTTTGTGTGGGAACTTGTGATCGTTTTTGTTGACCACTATGTAATTAGATACAGACAATCAAAAAGGCTCTATCCCATGTTTAATTCCATCGCCAGCGCATTTAAACAGTTTCTGGAAGGTGGCGATTTGAGCAATGCTCAAACGGCCAACCCCAACCTGGCCATTGCCTGCTTACTGTGTGAAGTGGCCGACGCAGACCATCAGGTCGACGATAGCGAACGCAACGCTAAACTGGCGTTGCTCAGCCGTCTGACGCAACAAAGCGAAGCAGACGCCAGCGCATTACTGACCGAAGCCGAACACCGGGTTCAACATTCTGCTTCTCTGTATGATTTTACTGACCAGCTCAGAGACATGAGCCAGGCGCAACGCTTTGAACTGGTCAAAGCCATGTGGGAAGTTGCTCACGCAGATGGTGAAATTGACCCGCTTGAGGATGCTTTGATACGCAAAACAGCCGAACTCCTCTACGTCAATCACAGTGAGTTTATTCGGGCCAAACTGGCGGTCACGGAGAAGAATCAGAACCAATAAAAAAAGTGCGTGTGTAACGCACTCTTTTATTTTTCGGCAGAAGGTTAATCTAGTCACAGCACCGGCAGTTGATGCCAGCGTGCAAAAAAGACCAGACCAAGAACCCAATTTGCCAGCCATAACGTTGTTAGTATTAATTCCATGACTCAATCTCTATTGAGTGACAGAAACAGTCTAATCACAACAGATGACAAAAATATATAAAACTAATTTCATTTAAATGACAACAAACATCATCACAACATGGTCAGGGCCAGTTTGGCTAAGTTGTAGGCATCTACATACCCGGAATGTTGGCGACCTTCCCACTCAATGCCCTTGGCTTCCTGCGCTGCCCGGTGGCCTATCCGCTTATCTTTCAGACGATGCTGAACCCGGTACAAGGTAGCCAGGTTAATGAACTCTTTGAACGGCACGTCCAGCCCTTTGCGCTGACACTCTTCAATCAGGATCAGATCGTCTCGTCCCCAGGACGCATAGATTTTGTTCGGCCCGCCAAAGTTTTTGACCATCGACTGTAGCACCGCCTTTAAAGGACGCCCCTGTTTATCGATTTTACGTGGGGAAATGCCCGTCAGCTCGGTACAGAATTCGGAAATCTGGTCGTGTTCTGGTTTAACGTAGTACTGAGCGCGTTTAACGATCTCGCCTTTTGCCAGATCGATTTCCGCCAGACCAACTTCAATGATTTCGCCCGTCGTGCCGACACCGTCTTCATTCCAGCAACACATTTCCAGATCAAAACAGACAATACGGTTATGATTCATCGTTCGCCTTATTCTATGCCCACGTAAAGTTAAAGCGCAGGATTCTACCTGAACTGAAGCCAAACATCGACCTACCTCAGTTTAACCGGGTGGAAAACCAGCGACAGTCACCCGGTTCCGCCCGTTCTCTTTGCTGACGTACAACTGTTCATCCGCTGCACGCAGAATTTGTTCGGCATCATGGTGTTGATGTACTGCGGCGCCAATACTCAGACTACAGATCACCGGGCCAACATCAGACATCAGCGCATTGCCATGCACCATTGCCCTCATCCCATTCATATAATGATGTAAACGACCGGGATCAATCTCACGTGAGATAATACAGAACTCGTCTCCCCCCATTCGCATAAATAAATCGTTGGGCTTTAACGCTTTTTCAATCAAACGTGACACATGGATCAGCATCTCATCTCCCACGATATGACCGTACTGATCATTGATTGACTTAAAGTGATCAATATCAAACGTCACCAAACTGAACGGCTTACGCGCTTTAATGTACTCTTCCAGAAATTGATTGAACGCACGGCGGTTAAACAAGCCGGTGAGGCTGTCGTGTTCCACCAGAAAACGCAACTCGGCAGTGCGCTCTTCCAGCATGACCGACAAACGCTGACGCTCTCGTGCCAGCAGGTGGACAATAAAGCCAAGCATAAACGCCATCAGTAATCCGCCAATGCCAACCGCCACTAACGCCAGTTGATCATGTCGGGTGTAAGGTTGCGGCATTTTGTAGTCAATAATCCAACGGCGATTTGGCAACTCCAGGGTTTTGCTGATTGCCGCACCTTTAACTTTGTCCCAGTTCGGGCTTTGAAACAGCACGGGTTCATCTTCCGAGTCATAGCCCATGTCGGTAACACGAATCAGCAAGTCCTGCTCTGACGCAGTTTTGTTCATCAAGTTGTTGAAGTACATGTCGACCAGAACCACACCGACAACAACTCCAATCAACGTTTTGTTGTGCTGTTGATCAAAGACTGGCAGATAAACCAGTAAGCCACGCTTTTCCAGATCAGCGTCCAGCCCGTCAGCCAGCAACCTTACTTTGTCCGAGACATTGGCCTGACGCGTCTCACGCATTGACTCCAGTACCAGCTCAAACCGCAGTTTGGTCGAATAGAACCCCAGCAACCCGATATTCACCGGAGTGCGTGGATAGATATCACTCATGACAAAGATGGGGGCCTGATTTTTCATCACGTAGCCGTAAGTCTTCTTACCGTCCTTTGGGATGGTGTAGAGACGATAATCAGGAAAGATCTTACGCGCTTTAGCGACATGGTCGTTAATCTCATGCACTTCCACTTTGGGCTGCCATTGCAACGTGATCAAACTTGGCGAGTTATTGATCAACTCATGCGCAAATACGCTGAACTGCCCCCAGTTTTCCGGAAAATTGGAATGGAAGAAGTTGGCGGCGGCCCCGATGTAGTTGATGTCATTCAACACAGAGCGCTGTAACGCATCCGTCTGACGTTGGGTGAGGTTTTCAAACACATGCAAGTTATCTTCACGCTGCTCGTAGTAGACGATCGCCATGGCGAGCAAGGTGACAACACTGGCAGAGAAGAAGGTGATGATTGAATAGGCTGAGCGACTTTTTCGATAAACTTTCATTACTTATTATAAATCGTCTGGAGCGATGTCTGGCTCGAATAAACCTGTCTAACAGCGTAGTCGAGCCACCTTAAGTGGCCCACTATTTATCTCATCTTTGAGAAAGAATGCTGCAGAATTTAGCTAAAAGACCGCCAAACACAGCCACTTATATTGAAAATATTCTTCAATGGATAAGGTCTCATTGAGCCATGAAATCGCTAAAATCAGAATACTTTTAATCAATTATCATCAATTAGACTTATTTTTTGGACAAAGATCTCACTCACTTCCTGTCTAAAAACCCGTCAATCAGAACGTTATTCCGCAATATGGGTTGTATTTCAACGAGCCATGCGGGTTGAATATGGTACTATTCGCCCCTATTTGACACTTAAGCATGGCGTAACGCCAAGGTGAGCAGTGAGCCGTCTCACCTGGAAATATTACAATTCAAAGAGAATTCATCATGAACTTCGATTTACAAATGGTCCCTCAAACTTTCGATATGCTTCACGCAGGTCTGGCGGCTTCCAGCTTGCTACTGCTGATCATTGCCGTTTCACGCAAATCTAAAATCATAGAAAAAGTCGTGGAAATGCCTGTCGAGAAAATTGTTGAGGTAGAAAAACCTGTCGAAAAGATTGTTGAAGTTGAAAAAGTCGTCGAAGTGGAAAAAGTCGTCGAAAAAGTTGTGGAAGTTGAATCGAAACTCGCTACAGCATCGACAGACTCGGCGATGCAGCTTCTTTCTATTATGCAGCAGGAAGCCCGTTTAATTGATTTCTTAAAAGAAGACCTGACTTCGTTCTCCGATGAAGACGTGGGGGCTGCAGCGCGCGTGATTCACTCTGGTGGACAGAAAGTTCTGGCCGAATATGTGTCGCTGGAAAATATCCGCAACGAAGATGAAGAAACTCGCATTACCGTTGAAGAAGGTTTCAACCCTCAGGAAGTACGCCTGACGGGCAACGTCACTGGCAGCGCTCCGTTCCACGGTACGCTGGTTCACAAAGGTTGGAAAGCGACAGCAATGACCCTGCCTAAACTGGCCGAAAATTACGATGCCTCTGTGATTGCCCCTGCCGAGGTAGAGCTGTAATGGAACAAACGCACCACAATACGCCACCAATGTTCAGTGTCGGTATTGACCTTGGCACCACGCACTGCGTGCTGTCCTACATGGATACCAGCCGTGAGGATGCGCATGTCGAAGTGATGGCAATTCCTCAGTTGACTTCTCCTGGTGCGGTGGAAAGCCGCGCTCAGTTGGGTTCATTCCTGTATCAGCCGCACGAACACGAGATGAATCCGTCTTCACGCGTGCTTCCCTGGTCTTCCGAACCCAAAGCGCTGGTGGGTGCGATTGCACGCAATCTGGGTGCCAAAACACCGATTCGCTTGATTGCCAGTGCCAAGTCCTGGTTGTGTCACGGCGGGGTGAATCGTCGTGACGCGTTTCTGCCGGCGGGTAGCCCGGAAGAGGTTGAAAAAGTGTCGCCTTTGCGCGCGACCGAGTTGTATCTTGAGCACCTGAAAGAGGCCTGGGATCACGCGAACCCAAATCACCCACTGGCAGAACAAGACGTCACGATTACCGTACCGGCATCATTCGATCCAGCTGCGCGTGACCTGACGGCTGAAGCCGCACGTAATGTCGGTTTCAGCCACCTGACGTTGTTAGAAGAACCTCAGGCCGCGCTGTACAACTGGATTGACAACAGCAACGATAGCTGGCGCGACGAAGTCAGCGTTGGTGACATTGTGCTGGTTGTCGATATCGGTGGTGGTACCACCGACTTGTCATTGGTTGAAGTGACTGAAGATCAGGGTAACCTGACACTGAATCGTATTGCTGTCGGCGAACACATTCTGCTTGGCGGTGACAACATGGACCTGGCACTGGCCTACCGATTGAAAATGAAGCTGGCTAAGGAAGGCAAAGATCTGCAACCTTGGCAGGTGCAGGCCATGACCCATGCCTGCCGCGATGCCAAAGAAGCCTTGCTCAACGACAGCGAGCTGCAATCTGTGCCGATCGTAGTGCCGAGCCGCGGCTCTAAACTGCTTGGCGCGACCCTCAAAACAGAGCTGACACAGCAAGAGGTTCAACAGACTTTAGTCAATGGCTTCTTTCCAAAAGTGACGATCGCAGAACATCCGGTACAAAAATCGCGTGGCGCCCTGACTCAAATGGGCTTGCCTTACGCTCAGGATGCCGGCATTACCCGTCATATCGCCGCTTTCCTGTCTAAACAGGCTCACGCTCAGAGCGGGTCAGAGCCCGCGGCTCAAGATTTCAATCCGTTCGCAAATATGCCGGGCATGCCCGGCGGTGAATCTCAAACCAACGTTAAGTTCATTAAACCGACAGCAATCCTGTTTAATGGCGGGGTATTAAAATCTTCGCTGCTGGCAGAGCGTCTGGAAGAAACCATTAACGAATGGCTGATTGAAGCTGACGCGGAATACGCAAAACGCCTGACGGGTGTTGATCTGGATCTAGCTGTCGCCAGCGGTGCTGCCTACTACGGCTCAGTCCGTCGTGGACAAGGCGTACGTATCCGCGGTGGTATTGCCTCGGCTTACTATGTTGGTATCGAAAGCGCGATGCCTGCTATTCCTGGCATGGCACCTCCAATGGAAGCCCTTTGTGTGGCACCATTTGGTATGGAAGAAGGTTCAAGCGCAACCGTACCAAGCCAAGAGTTCGGCCTGGTGATTGGCGAACCGGTTCACTTTCAGTTTTTCGGCTCCACAGTACGTCGCGACGACCCTGCGGGTACACACCTTGATCACTGGGCACCAGAAGAATTGGAAGAATTACCAGAAATTCAGGTGACATTGCCCGTCTCCGAAGGCCGTAAACAAGGCGAAGTTGTCCCTGTAACTCTGGCTTCACGGGTAACCGAGCTGGGCACATTGCAACTGGAAGCCATCGCCGCAGACAATGGCCAGAAATGGCACGTTGAATTTGACGTTCGCGAAGACGCCAAAGGCAGCGAACACGCATAATGAATGACAAACGGCATCCCCACGGATGCCGTTTTCAGATTAACGAAAGGTTTTGTTATATGGCATCGCCTCGTTTTCTTGTCGGAATCGACTTGGGTACGACCAACACTGTGGTCGCCTTTTGTGAAATCACCGACAACTTGGAGCAATCCGCCGTCTCATTGTTCGATATCGACCAACTGATCGGTCCCGGAGAGGTGGTTCGTAAACCCCTGCTCCCCTCTTTCCGCTACCATCCGGCCAGTGAACAAATCGCGCCCTCTGATCTGACGCTCCCATGGAATCACCAACCGGTTAAAGGGGACATCCAACATGTTATCGTTGGAGAGTGGGCGCGTGAGCTGGGCGCAAAAGTAGAAGGCAGACAGGTCTCCAGCGCAAAAAGCTGGCTTTCGCATCAGGCGGTCGACCGCACATCCGAGATTCTGCCCTGGGCAGGTGCAGCGGACGTAGACAAAGTCTCCCCTGTCATCGCCAGTGCCAGCTATCTGAATCATATCCGTCAGTCTTGGAACTACCGCCATCCGGGAAATCCTCTGGAAGATCAGGAGGTGGTAGTCACCGTTCCAGCCTCATTCGATGAAACGGCGCGCAAACTGACATTACAGGCCGCCGAGCTGGCCGGGCTGACCAACATCGTACTGCTGGAAGAACCGCAGGCTGTTTGTTACGACTGGTATGCCCGCCACAGAGACACCGCAGCAGAAGAACTTCAGCAACTGCCACTGATTCTGGTATGCGATGTCGGTGGGGGTACGACTGATCTTAGTCTGATTGAAGCCAAATTCCATCAAGGAGAACTGGCGCTGGATCGTATTGGTGTGGGCGAACATCTGATGCTCGGTGGTGATAACCTCGACCTTGCACTGGCACATCTGGCAGAACAACGCTTCAACCAAAGCAAAAAACTGAATGCTGCCAGCCTGACCAAGCTGATTCAGCAAACCCGCAAAGCCAAAGAGAATCTGCTGTCGGCAAACGCCCCTGACGATGTACGCATCACCATGCTGGGCAGTGGTTCAAAATTGCTGGGCGGAACCAAAAGTGTCAGCTTATCTAAACAAGAAGTGCACCAGATCGCATTGGACGGCTTTTTCCCACTGTCTGAGTTTAACGAGACACCAGACAAGCGACGCAGCGCGGTAGTCGAGTTCGGTCTGCCGTATGTGGCCGACCCGGCAGTCAGCAAACACGTTGCAGAGTTCTTAACCCAGCACCAGCAAGTCTCGCACGCTGCGTTGCAAAGTCTGAACGACTATGATCCCCAGCAGCCAGCCGTCCCGGTCGGTATACTATTAAACGGTGGGGTATTTAACAGTGACCTGGTCACCCAGCGTATTACTCAGTTGCTCAGTCACTGGCGTGGGGCTGAGGTTACCGTCCTCAATAACCCGCATCCTGACTGGTCTGTGGCGCTTGGGGCGGTTGCATTTGGCAAAGCGCGTCGTGGTGCACAGCTAAAAATCGGTGGCGGCGCCGCTCGTTCTTATTTCCTGCACTTACAGGAAAAAAATAAGATGGGTAAAGCCTTATGTCTGCTGGCCAAAGGCACCGACGAAGGTCATGAAATCCGTCTGAGCGGCCGCCGTTTCTCATTGACACTGGGAGAGCCGGTTCGCTTTAACTTACTGACCTCAACACACGATACACTGACTCACAACACAGCGATTCAAAACGGTGTGATGGTGGACGTTGACCCGGATTTATTTGCTCCTCTTCCCCCCTACATTGCGACGCTGGAAAGCGACGGTGCAGAGCTGAAAGCCAACCAGAAAGAGCGTGTCGAAGTGCAACTGGCCTGTCAGTTGACGGAGGTTGGTACGCTGAAAATGGAATGCGTCAGCACCGACGATGACACCAAGCGCTGGGCGCTGGAATTTGAAGTTCGCAACCAGAAGGCAGAAGAAGCAGAAAGTTCGCAACGCCACCCGCGTCTTGAGGAATGCCTTGCGCTCATCAATCGCATATACAGTGGCAATAAAAAGAGCGCGGACGCAAAAGAAATTAAGACCCTGACCAAGGATCTGGAAAAGCGTCTCGGCAAACGGGATGAGTGGGATTTCATTACACTTCGCCAGCTATTTGATGCATTCAGCCTGGGCAGAAAGCGCCGCCGACGTTCGGAGCCACACGAAAAAAACTGGTTGCGTCTGGCGGGCTTTGCACTTCGTCCCGGTTTTGGCGACCCGACCGACTCCTGGCGTATTGAACAGGTTTGGAGCCTGTACCCACAAGGCATTCAGTTCAAAAACCATCAAGGTTGGACAGATTGGTGGGTATTCTGGCGACGCATCGCTGGTGGCCTGAGCCAAGAGCAGCAGGAAACCATTCTGGCTGATATTGCCAAGTATCTGCACCCTGGCGCGATGAAAAATCCTCAGTCAGCTAAAGCTGCCCAGGACATGGGGTATGAAGCGATGGTTCGTCTCGCCGCCTCTCTTGAGCACCTTGACGTCGAAGATAAAGTGCTCCTGTCCAGTTGGTTCTTGAGTAAAGCGATGAACCATACCCAGTTCGAGCAGGCGCATTGGTGGGCCTTAGGCCGTCTGGCCTCACGAACACCGCTGTATGGCAGCCAACATAGTGTGATTCCTCGAGAGCAGGCAGAGCAATGGCTGCCGAAAATGCTCGAGAAAAATTGGCAGAAAGAGCCAATGATCGGATTCGCCGCGGTGATGATTTGTCGCAAGACCGGCGACCGCCTGTTTGATATTTCAGACGATTTCCGAACTCAGGTCCTGACTAAACTGAAGCAGAGTAAAGTCCCAGAGTCTTGGGTGGCGCTGGTCGAAGAGGTCAAAGAATTGTCAGAAAATGAATCCAAGCGGGTGTTTGGTGATGCTCTTCCAAGTGGCCTCACGCTGGTTCATCAATAACAACTCGCCCTGTCAGGCGGGCATATCTCCGCATATCCGCTACCGGATATGTGGATGATGCATTAATCGGTGGCAAATAACTGATTGATGTCCTTAAACGCTTTAAACTCCAGAGCGTTACCACATGGGTCAAACAAAAACATGGTCGCCTGCTCACCAACCTGTCCTTCAAAACGGATATACGGTTCAATCACAAATGCTGTCTTGAATGTGCGCAGTCGCTCTGCCAAGTCGTGCCATTGTTGCCACGCCAGCACCACACCGAAATGCGGCACCGGTACGGCATGACCATCAACTGGGTTGGTGTGTGCCTGCTCCTGACTGTGCGTTTTCGGATGTTGATGGATAACCAACTGGTGGCCGAAAAAATCAAAATCAACCCACTGTTGACTTGACCTGCCTTCGATTAAACCAAATACGTTTCGATAAAATTCTCGAGCCATCGGCAAGTCATAAACCGGAATCGCCAGATGAAACGGTTGTAATGCCATTCACTCCTCCTTGTATGGTAATTCGCCTACCTGAACGAACGCATGCATCGGCACCGGTTTCAACACAAGTAGGGTTTGTGGTCACAACAAATCGTTGCTGCGTGATGCTTCGTTTGGGTTGAGTATTTTCACTTCCCGCTGCGGGAACGGAATTTCGATATTATTCTGCTGCAGTGTCTCCAGAATAATTAACATCAGATCGCCTCCGACCCGGTTGCGTCCATCGTCAATCCCTTCAATCCAGAACTCAACAAACATGTTGATCCCGGAGTCACCGAAACTGTCAATTTCGCAATCGGGGAGCTCCTCTAATGGCACATCGGGACCAGCCAATACTTTAGGATGCTGCGCTACCGCTTCTTTCACCAACGTCACCATATTGCGCACGTCCGTCTTGTACGCCACCGAAAAATCGACCCGGTACCGTTGTTTGATGTTTTTATGCGTCCAGTTCACAAACGAACTGTTAATAAACTTCTCGTTGGGTACGACGATGTCTTTGCCATCGTAGGTTTCGAGCGTTGTTGAACGCATGTTCAGTTCGGTGACCGTACCGGTGCGTCCGTCTTCCATTTCAATGTAGTCGCCCACTGAAATCGAACGGTCAAATATAATGATCACCCCAGAGATGAAGTTCGATGCCACGGCCTGAAGCCCAAAACCCAGCCCGACCCCCAAGGCCCCACCGAATACTGCCAGCGTCGTTAAGTTGATGCCCATCAATTGCAGAATCAGCATCACAACGACAAAAAACAACATAATTTCAAACAGTTTTGCAACGATCTCCCGTGTTCTGAAATCCAGTGACTTCTGTTTGCGAATGATGGTTTGTCCGGTTGAATTGGAAACCCGGCCAAGCCAGAACAGTAAAGAACCAAAAATCAACGTTCGCACTAAACCGTAAGCCGACAACCGTATGTTACCCAGTTCAATCGACATCGATTCAAGAACACGTACAATGTCATCCAGAACTCCGGTGACATAAAACAGAATGATAGGTATCCCTATCCAGCGAAACACTTTCGCTACCAGCGCGTTGGTGATCAACAAATGAACAGAGGAGTGGTAAAGCAGTAACAACGCCAAAGCGAACGCGACTTGCATAACCCAGCTGTCTGCCATCAACACTGAACTGAACTCAATCGACATCCTGAGCAACAACAGCGCCAGTATCGGGAAAATCAGTTTGCCGCACCGGTGTGCAATCGAGCGTATCGGGAAGTTTGCATCGGTGGTCACCGCTTCGCGCAAAATAGGGACATATTTATGAATGCGGGAAGAGAGAAAATACGCCAGCAGATAGACGGCCAGAATCACGCCTATCTGGTTGTAGGTATCGACACTGCTGATGGCGTTAGTCACGTGCCGGGAAACATGCGAGATGTATTCTTCCATCTATCCACTCCGAAAATGACCGTAAGATCGCGATTGAACCCTGCTCAGCAGTTGCCTTTTTTCGCTTGCCCCGGTGGACAGAATTTTCCATGAGAATCTTTTGAATCCTTGGAGTTGACCTCTATCTCCATATCTTTGTATTCACCCTCCACACGGGTGAGTTGACAGGCAGACAGCACAAACATGCCCAACAATACGACTATCAGTGATTTCATCAGCTTACCTTCAGTAGATGGGTTTCTATTTAGTGTAGCTAAGATCCTGAAAGTGGGAGATTAAATTACGTTACTTACCAATAGCAAAAAGGCCGGAGCATTTGCACCGGCCTTTTCTTATCTCTAAACTTGCGTTGTTAGCAGTTGCCTTTTTTGGCTTGCCCTGGTGGGCAGAAGCTGCCTTTAGAACCGCCTGAGCCTTTTGAACTCATTTCAACTTCAACATCTTTAAACTCACCTTCCACGCGAGTCAACTGACAGCCAGAAAGCAATACCACGCTGGTTAACATGATGATCAACGATTTCATCGTTCCACCTTAATGTATTTATTATGTAATTGGATACCATGGTAATTCATCAACCCAATGAAACATGTCAGAAAACGGTCAGTGAAGGTCTGACTAAGGTAAAACCTCGTTCAACCTGTTGAATTTTGCAGCAAACAGCCAAAAATAGGTTCAATTTCATACCACTGACGAAAATATTCGGTATGATGAAAGCCTGTTTTGAACCTCGTTATTGCCATGCTGCCCATCGCACGTACTACTTGGACATTTTTGCTGGTTGCCTGCGCGCTGCTGTTTTCGGGCGTGATCATCAACGAGCATATCCAGTCCGGCACTTTTGCCGAAGACGAGCGTATTTGTCTGGCGGATATTCACCAGTTACTAGAAACGACCGATTATGGGATTAAACTCTCAGCGTCAGACATCAGTGCTTCTTCACATCACTGCTGTGGTTCAAGCCTGAGTAAATTACCCAATCACGTCTCAACGCTGCAGGTCACCTTTCCAAATTATTCTTTGGCTTTAATCCCCCGTGACCAGAACGTTAAAGCCATTGTGCGTGCCCAGACATTGTTCCGACCTCCAATCGTATAAATCCACGTTATTACCCGAGATCGCATACGATGCGATGACAAACTCATATTTAAACAACTTCTAGGATTTACGATGAAAAAACTGATCACACTCTTTTCTGCGCTGCTACTCAGCGTATCCGCTTTTGCCGCACAATATGAAGAAGGCAAAAACTACACGGTGCTGAATACCGAGAAATCGGCCACACCAACCGTCACTGAGTATTTTTCGTTTTACTGCCCACACTGCTACCAATTCGAAAATATCGTCAAAAACTTAAAACCGGCGCTGCCAGATGATGTCAGCTTTAAAAAGGTGCATGTGTCGTTTATGGGCGGGAACATGGCGATTCCAATGGCAAAATCTTACGCCACCATGGTGTCACTAGGGATTGAAGATCAGATGATTCCAGTGATGTTCCGTCAGATCCATGATCTACGCCAACCACCACGTGATGAAGCGCAGCTGCGCCAGTTGTTTACCGACAATGGTGTTGACAGTAAGAAGTTCGATGCCGCTTACAACGGCTTTGCCGTCGACTCAATGCAAAAACGCTTTGATAAGCAGTTCCAGAGTACCGCGTTAACGGGTGTTCCGGGTGTTGTGGTTAACAACAAGTACGTGGTAAAGACCGAAGGTATTCGTAGCTTCGAAGATTACAACAAACTGGTGAACTACCTACTCACCCTATAAAGCAAAAAAGGGCCCTGCATAGTCAGGGCCCTTTTTTCTGATGTCATTGGGGACGACCGTAAGTTTGTCGGAGGTACTGGATGATGTCCTCTGATTCATACATCCAAACGGTGCCATGTTCTTCATCGATTCGTAAGCAAGGCACCATCGCCTGCCCACCTTCCAGCTTGAGACGCTCCCATTCGACCGGTTGTTCTTCCATTTCAACCAAACGGATATCCAGCCCTAATGCATCAATCACTTCACGTACTTTTCGACAGTACGGACAGTGATTCCTGTGATACAGGCTTAAGTGATGGGTTGAAGTCATAGGTTGTGCTCCGAAAGCCGCGCCATAACGGCTCTGATCAATCACAGAGACTGTCTGCTCCACTCTCCAGCATATAAGATTATCTGTGCTTGCGCCGCTATTTCCCCAGAAAAATCTTGCTCAAGCGCGCCTCCTCCAGAGCTGCATCAGGCGTGAAACTCAAGCATCCCTTCGGTAAGAATAAAGTCGATGATGGTATCGAGCCCCTTACCGGCTTTCAGGTTAGTGAAAACAAACGGCTTATTTGGACGCATACGCAGCGTATCCTGTTCCATCACCTCAAGGGATGCGCCCACGTACGGCGCCAAATCGATCTTGTTGATGACCAGCAGATCCGAACGGGTAATACCTGGTCCGCCTTTGCGCGGTATTTTCTCCCCTTCCGCAACATCAATCACGTAGATGGTCAGGTCCGCTAGCTCCGGGCTGAAGGTTGCACTAAGGTTATCACCTCCACTCTCAACAAACACCACATCCAGATCTCGGTGACGCTTGGCCAATTCCTCGACGGCTGCCAGATTCATCGATGCGTCTTCCCGAATCGCGGTATGCGGACACCCTCCGGTTTCAACACCTATAATGCGATCCGGCTCCAGCGCCTCTGCCCGCGTCAGTATTTTAGCGTCTTCCTGAGTGTAAATGTCGTTTGTCACCACCGCGATATGCAGCCTGTCACGAATCGCTTTACACAACACTTCCAGCAATGCGGTTTTCCCAGAGCCAACCGGCCCACCAATACCAATACGGAGTGGCTGTTTATAGCTTTCCATTGTTCTCTTCCTTGTGATCTTGTGGCTTATGAACGAAATAAGCGCGTATATTGTGTTTCGTGCAAACTACTGGCAATCGACACCGAAGGGGTAAAACTGCCGATCATCCAGTCTTCTGTGGCTGCCGCCTGCTCCAATGCCGATGTAAATAAATCACTTAAATGCATCAACGCTTTCTGTCCATCGGTCTGCCCCAGTGGCACTAACTTAACGCCCGCCATGGCCAGATTCTCTGCCCAGCTCCACAGATAGCCCTGTTTCAATGCCGACGCCGGAATTCCCCATTCGATACCAGCGACACACAATCCGAGTAATTGATTGCTCTCCATCGCCCGCTTTGAGTAGCGCTCAACTCCAATGCCTAACTGTCTGAGTAGGGTGATTAACGCGTGGCCTCGCTGCCGCTCTTCCGCCCGAAGCTCTTTGGTCTCCCGGCTGCTGTAGATCAGCGCACTATAATATTCGAGGCTCGCTTCATCCTGCGCTTGAATCGCGGCGTAAAAACGATCAATTAAAGGCAACTCAAGTGTGGCAACACTGTTAAACAACATGTTCGCCAGCCAATCCTGCATTGAGACTCTGTCACTAACCCAGCCCGCTTCAACCGCCCATTCCAAACCTTGTGAGTAGGTAAAACCACCAATCGGCAACGAAGGGCTGATCAGTTGAAACAAGCGGTAGACGGCGACAGGGTTGTGCCTCTCATCGAGATACATCAGTGGTTACACCACGACCAGCGCACTGACTGAAACAACACCCAGAGACAACCATGGGCTGCGAAAGGCTCGACCAAACTGAATACCAAGTACCATCAGAGCGCACGCGCTGAGCAGCATTCCCAGCCCAAAGTGACTAACCGCTCCTTGCGCTTCCACACCGTGCGCATAACCGTGGAAAAAGATCAGTCCGACACACAAACTGACCGCAAGACGTAAGGTGTTTTGCGATGCTGAAAACGCTTGCCAGATAGCACCACTGACCACAAACAGGGATGCCGCGATGGCAAGTTCAACGCCAGAGATAAAACCAAACCATTTGCCTGCCAACAAACCCGAGGCCATTGACAATAACGCTGCACCGATGAGCAATACCTGACGTTTGACGCTCACATTCAGACACGCCACCAAAATGCCGAACGCAATCAACATGATCAAATGGTCAAAGCCGGTCACCGGGTGAGTGAGCCCACTGGAAAATGAGGCCGTTTCATGCCCAGGATGCGCCCATGCGGGGGTTGTGGACAGTAACAAAGTTCCGAGAGCCAAGCTGAATTTTTTCATACGAATATCCTTTTCCGTTTCGTGTAATTATTGAGGGAAGTACCATCAGTGATGGTGGTGCCCGCCTGAGCGACCACCGTACGCGCCATTTTCCGGCTCAAACGGGGCCATTTCTGTGGTGACTTTCGCGCCCAGCCCCGTGACCATATCGTCCAACACATGGTCATGCTGATAGCGCACCCAACCAAACTCGATCTGCAACGGCACATGGCGGTTCCCCAGGTGGTAAGCAACCCGCGTCAGCAGATGCAAGTCATTGCAGTACACCGTCGAGACCTGCTCGGGTGCAGCCTTGATTTCCACCACGACCCCACAAGGGCTTTTTAACTGTTGCCCGCCGCGCAGTATGTGCCCCCGGGGGAGAAACAGCCCGGCATCACGGCCATCATCCAGGACTACTTTCAGACGGCTTTTGATCCTGCCGTCGATAGGCAGGCTGAGAAAAGTGTGTGGCTTTAACGTAATGTCCATGCTGATTTCATTGAGTTCTATCATGATTGTTCCTTGCTCCGACGCTGACAGAGCATCGCCACCGACACAGATGGCGAGCGTGTTCACGTTGTTTTGATGAGGGTTAGAATAAAAAGTAACGCTGGGCCATCGGCAGAACATCGGCTGGTTCACAAATCAGCAGCTCACCATCGGCTCTAACCTGATACGTCTGTGAGTCCACCTCTATGTTCGGCTGCCAGTCATTGAGTTTCATGTCGGCCTTGCTGATATCACGGCAATGACGAACTACGCCAATCTGGCTGTTCAGTTCGAGCTGCTGTGCTATCCCCGCTTGCTGAGCGGCCTGAGAGACAAATAGCATTGAAGTGTTACACGCAGCCTTACCATAGCTACCGAACATCGAACGATAGTGCACTGGCTGAGGCGTCGGGATCGAAGCATTCGGGTCTCCCATTGGTGCCATCGCTATCATGCCTCCTTTGAGGATCACACTTGGCTTCACACCAAAGAAGGCCGGTTTCCAAAGTACCAGATCCGCCAGTTTTCCGACTTCCACCGACCCGATTTCATGGGCCATGCCGTGAGTGATCGCAGGATTAATGGTGTATTTGGCAACGTAACGTTTCAGGCGAAAGTTATCACTGTAGCTGGAGTCTTCTTTAAGGCTACCACGTTGTACTTTCATCTTGTGCGCGGTTTGCCAGGTGCGGGTGATCACTTCTCCGACGCGTCCCATGGCCTGAGAATCCGAGGCAATCATCGAGAACGCGCCGAGATCATGCAAAATATCCTCCGCAGCGATGGTTTCCCGGCGAATGCGTGACTCGGCAAAAGCCACATCTTCCGCAATCGATGGCGAAAGGTGATGACACACCATCAACATGTCCAGATGTTCGTCCACGGTATTGATGGTGTAAGGCCGGGTCGGATTGGTGGAAGACGGCAAAACATTAGCGACACCCGCGGCTTTGATGATGTCCGGTGCGTGTCCTCCACCGGCGCCTTCCGTGTGATAGGTATGGATCACCCGGTCACCAATGGCGCCAAGGGTTGATTCCACAAACCCTGATTCATTGAGCGTATCGGTGTGAATTGCGACCTGGACGTCCATCTCATCGGCCACCGTTAAACAAGTATCAATCGAAGCGGGTGTGGTTCCCCAGTCTTCGTGAAGCTTGAGGCCGACCGCACCTGCGGCGACTTGCTCACGCAGTGCCTCCGACCGACTGGCGTTCCCTTTGCCAAGCAGACCAAAATTCATCGGGAAACCGTCCAGCGCTTCCAACATACGGTGCATATTCCAAGGCCCTGGTGTACAAGTGGTGGCGTTCGTTCCCGTATTGGGCCCGGTACCGCCGCCAATCATGGTCGTCACACCTGACGCCAGTGCTTCTTCAATTTGCTGAGGACAAATGAAATGAATATGTGAATCAATACCACCAGCTGTCAGTATCGCGCCTTCCCCCGCCAAGATCTCTGTGCCGGGACCGATAACAATGGTCACGCCCGGTTGAATATCCGGATTGCCAGCCTTACCTATCGCCTGAATTCGACCCTGCTTTATCGCCACATCCGCTTTCACGATTCCCCAATAGTCGAGGATCACAGCGTTAGTGATCACCAGATCCGGCGTGTCTGCGCTCGTGCGCTGGCTCTGTCCCATGCCATCGCGAATGACCTTACCACCACCAAATTTGACTTCATCGCCATACACAGTGAAGTCCCTTTCTACTTCCAGCCATAACTCCGTATCCGCGAGTCGCAAACGGTCTCCCACGGTCGGACCGAACATTTCGGCGTATGCCTGTCTGGAAATCCTAGCCATTTTCTGTCCTTGTGATTATTTGATCGGGCTAACTCAATGGCCCCATGACTTTGCCCTGAAAACCGAAGACCTGCCTGTCTCCGGCATAAGTGACTAATTCCACGGTTCGAGACTGTCCGGGCTCAAAGCGGGTTGCTGTCCCTGCCGGGATATTCAGCCTGAAGCCTAGTGTTTTCTGACGATCAAACATCAGTGCATCGTTGACCTCATAAAAGTGGTAGTGGGAGCCGATCTGCACCGGGCGATCGCCCGTGTTTTCTACTTTAATGCGTAATGTCTCGCGTCCGGCGTTCAATTCAATATCGCCCGCCGCACTGTCTAATTGCCCGGGAATAAGCCCGACTTGTTTTGTGTTCGATCCCGCCATCTTGGCTCCTATACAATCGGCTCGTGCACCGTAACCAGCTTCGTTCCATCCGGAAACGTGGCTTCAACCTGTACATCCGGAATCATAGAGGCCACCCCATCCATGACATCCTCAACCGTCAATAGCGTGCGACCATAATCCATGAGCTCGGCCACACTGCGGCCTTCTCGCGCACCTTCCAAAATAGCGCTACTGATGTAGGCCACCGATTCGGGGTAGTTGAGTCTGAGCCCTTTTTGTTTGCGTTGCTGTGCCAGCAAACCGGCACAAAAAATCAGTAACTTGTCTTTTTCTCTTGGCGACAATTCCATGTTGCGTTTTCCATTTGTTGTCAGGTGGCCCAGATTCTCGGTGCGTCCGGACACTCCCCTGTCCAGTGCGTTCTCACCAACTGCCACACCCGTTGAAAACTGTTTAGGACCACTTCACTCCATTGCGCTAATGCGCGAACGACAATTAAGTTTTCAATCTGAGTCGCAGCAATCACGATCTGCTTTGTGCCGAATTCGTTCTGTATGTTAGAGAGCAAGCTCTGTACCAACTGAGCCAACTTTTCATCATCGGTACTGATATACAGGGTCGCAGCCATAGAGAACCCTAAAAGGCCTTTATTTATCATTAGGTTATCACCACCCCTCACATTTAACCCTTCGGTCAGCAGACGGCGACCGTCCAGGTAAACCTCTGTTTTCCCGACTAAATGCCCGCTCAGAAATCCCTCATTTAGTGCAGGGCGACCAAAACAGTGCATCTCCCAGCCCAAAAATTGTGCATTTTCTTCGAGGTGGATCTGGGTATCTAAACGGACGTGCGCATCCGGGAAAAAAATGTTCTCTTGTGGCAACCATTCCAGCCGTGCGCCGGCAGCAACACGCAACACTTGTTGCTGACGTGCAAAGCGCTGCTGAGAGCGATAAAACTTGGTGGCGCCGGGCGTGGTGACCAGAACCTTGGCCCCGGTTCCAACATCCGCAGTAATGTGCAATCCATCCCCACCCACGACGCCTCCGGGCGGGTGCAACAGATAGGTATGACATACGTTTCCTTCAGGATAGAGCGGTCGTTGAATGGCTAACGGACCTTGTTGCGCTCGCTCGCGAATCACGGTTTTGTCACCGCGATCCTGAAAACGGAGTGACAGCTTAGCCTGCCACCCTTGATCAGCATGCGATTCAATCTGTTGTTGCAATGGGGTGTTCGACTGTTCAAACCCAAACGCTACGGCAGGATCACACATCATACGGTCAGATACTCCTCAATCAGTTGCTCGCTGAGTTTGTCCATGTCGCCCTGCGCAACCTGTCGTCCGCGGTCCAAAATACAAAATCGATCGCCCACTTTTCGTGCAAACGGCAGCTTTTGTTCAACCAACAATACGGTTAATCCCATTTTTTGGTTGAGCATTCGAATGATGTCGCCAATCTCCTGCACAATATTGGGCTGGATGCCCTCCGTGGGTTCATCAAGGATCAATAGCGACGGATTAACCACCAACGCCCGGCCGATCGCCAGTTGCTGCTGTTGGCCTCCGGACAAGTCTCCGCCCCGGCGATGAAGCATTTCTTGCAACACGGGAAACAGCTCGAAGATGAATGCCGGGATCTGGCGGTCTCCTTTAGCTCGTATCGGTAAGCCCACCTCCAGGTTTTCCTGAACCGTCAACATGGGAAAAATCTGCCGTCCCTGAGGCACATAACCAATCCCTAACCGGGGCCGGGTTTCAGCTTGTTGATTTATCAAGGACTGGCCGTTGAGGGTTATTTCGCCGCTGTGCACGTTGAGTAACCCCATAATGCATTGCAACAGCGTGGTTTTACCGACACCGTTTCGCCCCATCAATACCGTGCACTGGCCTTGTGGTATGTGCATATCAAGATCCCATAAGGTGTGACTCTCACCATAAAACTGATTAAGCCCGTTTATCTGCAACATCCTTATTCCCCTAAATAGACTTGTTTGACTTGCGGATGAGCCTGAACCTGATCCATGCTGCCCTCTGCCAGCACATGTCCCTGGTGGAGCACAGTGACATGGCTGGCAATAGAGCGCACGAAGTCCATGTCGTGTTCGACCACCACAACGGAATGCTTGCCTGCCAGCGAATTCAGCAGCTCGGAGGTTCGATCCATTTCCTGATGTGTCATGCCAGCCACGGGCTCATCAATGAGTAGCAGTTTGGGGCTTTGCATCAGCAACATGCCAATTTCTAGCCACTGTTTCTGGCCGTGTGATAGGTTGCCCGATGACAAGCCTGAACAGTCCTGAAGATGGATCAGTTCGAGCACCGATTCCAGTTTGTCTTGTTGTTCTGCGCTCATACGCGCGCGGTATGTTCCCCACACACCACGTACTCCTGACATCGCAAGCTCGAGGTTTTGCCACACCGTCAGGCATTCAATGACCGTCGGTTTTTGAAACTTACGGCCGATCCCTGCGTTGGCAATCTGCGACTCGTTCATCTTCAGCAAGTTGATATTTGAACCCAGCCACACCTGACCCGAATCAGGTTTGGTTTTACCGGTAATGATGTCCATCATGGTCGTTTTTCCGGCCCCGTTAGGGCCGATAATGCAGCGTAACTCACCTTCACGAATATAGAGATTGAGATCATTTATCGCCTTGAATCCATCAAAGCTTTTGTTTACACCCTCAACGTACAAAACGATGTTGTGCCGGGTATCGACTAACGGATGCTGATCGGATTTGAGGAATGAAAATACTTCGTCGCGACGGGTAAACTCGGCCGCAGACTCCTTGAACAATATGGCTCGTTCGAATGTTGTCATACCACGGCCTCCTTGGTTGAGTCAGCTTGCTGAGTGGGGGGACTCGGAGGTCGCCGCGCGGACACTGTATCAGCAACAAACCCCATTAACCCTTTCGGGAGGTACATGGTCGCCAGCACAAACATACCTCCCAGTGCGAACAGCCATACTTCAGGGAACTCCACCGTAAACCAGCTTTTGGCGTAGTTGATCACCAGTGCTCCGACAATGGCACCAAACAAGGTCGCCCGTCCGCCAAGCGCAACCCAGACCACAACTTCAATTGAGTTTAAAGGTGCAAATTCACCCGGATTAATAATGCCGACCTGAGGCACGTACAGCGCACCAGCAACTCCGGCGATCACCGCAGACAAGGCAAAAATCCACAATTTGATGCCGTCGACGTTATACCCCATAAAGCGAGTCCGAGACTCGGTGTCACGAATCGCCAGTGCCACTCTTCCCAAACGACTGCTGACCACACTACGACACAGCACATAACTGAACATCAACGCGATTGCCGTGACAATGAACAGCGCCAAACGAGTGCCGTCTGCCTGCAAACTGAACCCCAGAATATCTTTAAAATCCGTGAGGCCATTGTTGCCGCCAAATCCCATTTCATTGCGGAAAAATGCCAGCATCAGCGCATAAGTCAGCGCCTGAGTGATGATCGACAGGTAAACCCCTGAGACTCTGGAACGAAACGCCAGGTAGCCAAAGATGAACGCCAACACTCCCGGCACCAATACAATCATCAGACAGGCAAACCAGAACTGATCGAACCCCTGCCAGAACCAAGGTAACTCCTGCCAGTTAAGAAACACCATAAAATCGGGTAACACCGGATTTCCGTAGACGCCTCGGTCACCGATTTGGCGCATCAGGTACATCCCCATCACATAGCCGCCAAGCGCGAAAAACGCGCCATGTCCGAGACTCAAAATGCCCAGATATCCCCATACCAAATCGACAGCCAGCGCGAGCATGGCATAACTGAGGTACTTACCCAGTAGAGACACCGTAAATGTCTCCACATGCAAAGGGTGCCCGGCAGGTAGCAAAATATTTCCCAATGGAACCAGAATCACCGCCAGCAACAGAGCTAGCATGGTCAACTGCCCTCCTCTGTCACCTCGCATGGCCGACAGCACAAAAGATTTCGACTGCATTCGCTCTCCTTAGCTTTCTGCCGCACGCCCACGCTGTGGAAACAGGCCGCGCGGACGTTTTTGAATGAACAAGATGATGAAAACCAGCACCATAATTTTTGCCAGCACTGCACCAGCCCAAGGCTCAAGCACTTTATTGAACATGCCGAGGCTCAAACCAGCCACCAGCGTACCCCACAAATTACCGACGCCGCCGAAGACCACCACCATGAACGAGTCGATGATGTATGCCTGACCCATGTTGGGTCCGACATTGGTCAACTGTGATAACGCAACGCCCGCGATGCCCGCCACTCCGGAACCAAGGCCGAACGTTAACGCGTCCACACGCTGGGAACGAATGCCCATGGCGCGAGCCATCGAGCGGTTTTGTGAGACAGCGCGGACCTGTAATCCCAGCGGTGTTTTCTTCAGCACCATCACCAAACCGGCAAAGACCAATGCACAGAACAACACGATGTACAAACGGTTGTATGTCAGTGACAGCATCGGGTTGATTTCAAGCGCACCAGTCATCCAGTCTGGTGTGCTCACAGAGCGATTCAGCGGAGAGAAAATCGATCGTACCGCCTGTTGCAGGATCAGGCTGATGCCGAACGTCGCCAACAAGGTTTCCAGTGGACGACCATACAGGTGTCGAATCACACTGCGCTCAATCACGATACCGACAGCGCCAGACACAACAAACGCAACAGGAACAGAAAGGACCACGGCCAGGCCAATATGGCTCGGCAGTAATTCTTGCATCACGTACGTGGTGTAAGCGCCAATCATGATCAGCTCACCATGAGCCATGTTAATCACTCCCATCACTCCAAATGTGATAGCCAGACCAATGCCCGCCAACACCAAGACTGAACCGAGGCTGAGTCCGAAAAAGACCGTCTCAACGCCCGAGTAAAAACGTTGACTCTGCTTGTAATCGGCCAGGCTGCGCTCTGCTGCCGTCAACACATCAGCATCGGCATCAGAGGCAATAATCTGATTGAGCGTTTTCAGCACGACGGCGTGCTTGTACTCAGACAAACGTTGAATCGCTTCGATGCGTTGTGTGCCCTGCACATCCAAAGCCTGTGGGATAGTCAGTGCCAGTGTCAGCAGCGATTGAACCTGCGCATCACGTTCTTTGCTCTGACGCGCTTCCAGTTGCGTCAGTACTTGTGGCTCGCTCGTGCCAAGCAGTTCCGTGACGGCCGACGTGCGTACTTCCGCCAGAGGGCTGTTGAGCCTGAGTGTGGCCAATTCTGAGCGAATCGCACCACGCAGCTTATTATTGACCCTGAGCTTTGTTATCGTGTCCTGGCTGGGTAACGAAGCGCTCTCGCCACTCCAGGCAAGCATGGCTTGCTGCGCTGTCGTCGCGCCATCCAAAATATACAAGGCGTCTGGCTTCGTCTTATCAACATACAAGTTGCCATTCAACCAAGCGGTCAAAATCGATTTGGCTGCCCGTTCAGGCTGGTGCTGTGCTAACCAAGCCATGGCACTCAGCTTAAGGCTGGTATCTCTGCCTTGCAGCGCTTGTGAAAACTGCACGCGGTTAAATTCAATCTCATCGTTCGTGTCAGCCAATGCAACGTTCAATCCCCACAAAAGAAGTAGCACCGTACTGAACGCTCTGGTTATCATTGTCATAAATGCGTCCTTTCGGTGGGCACCAGCTAATGCTAACTGGCGCCCGGCAATGAAAATACAGCACCTTGGGAACCCTTAATCCCAAGGTGCCAAAGTGTTTCTCAGTTAATGCCTGAGCACTTTTTGGTATCGACATTAAAGGCGCCGCATGAAAACGGTTTTGCCCAGCTGGAAAACAGCTTCGCAGATTCCGGAAGATAGTCAGACCAGGCATCGCCCGCGACTAACCCTTTGGTTTCCCAAACCACTTCAAACTGGCCATCGTCCTGAATTTCGCCGATCAAAACCGGTTTGGTAATATGGTGGTTGGGCATCATCGTGGAGTAGCCACCGGACAAATTCGGCACCGAAATACCAATCAAGGCATCCTGAACGGCTTCTGGTTCAGTGGTGCCGGCATTCGTGACCGCCTGAGCCCACATATTGAAACCGATATAGTGCGCTTCCATAGGATCATTGGTGACGCGTTTCTGGCTCTTGATAAACTTATGCCAGGCGTTAACAAACTCGGCGTTGTCGCTTGTATCCAGACTCATAAAGTAGTTCCAGGCCGCGAGATGACCCACCAATGCCGAGGTGTCCATCCCGGACAGTTCCTCTTCACCCACGGAGAACGCAACAACCGGGATATCTTCAGAGCTGACGCCCTGAGCACCAAGCTCTTTGTAGAAAGGCACATTGGCATCGCCATTGATGGTTGACACAACCGCGGTTTTCTTCCCTTGCGAACCAAACTTTTTAATCTCTGACACGATCGATTGCCAATCTGAATGCCCAAATGGGGTGTAGTTGATCATGATGTCAGATTCACTCACGCCACGGTCTTTCAGGTAAGCGTCCAGAATCTTATTGGTGGTGCGCGGATACACGTAGTCGGTGCCAGCCAGAACCCAACGCTCAACGCCCAGTTCGTTCATCAGATAGTCAACCGCTGGAATCGCTTGTTGATTAGGCGCAGCGCCGGTGTAAAACACATTCTTCGACGACTCTTCGCCTTCATACTGAACCGGATAAAACAAAATCCCGTTAAGTTCTTCAAAAACGGGCAACATGGATTTACGCGACACAGATGTCCACCCACCAAACACCACATCAACCTTATCTTTTTCCAGAAGTTCTCGTGCTTTTTCTGCGAATAATGGCCAGTTAGATGCAGGATCGACCACTACAGCTTCCAGCTTTTTCCCCAGTAACCCGCCCTTTTTGTTCTGTTCGTCGACCAGCATTAAAATTGTATCTTTCAAGGTGGTTTCGCTGATCGCCATTGTCCCGGACAGGGAATGCAGAACGCCAACCTTAATCGTCTCGTCTGCCTGAACCTGAGTAGTGCTCACCATCAGTGATGCCCCGATCGCCGCAAGTTTTAATTTGAACATCATGTTCATGTTGGATATCTCCTTATTGTGAATAGTTATTCAAACTATCATCATCAAGAAAAATGCCAGAGCAGAACATTGGGAAGAAATTAAAATTACTTTATTAATTACATGAAGTTAGAAGTATCTCGTGAGCGCACAGAAAATCCAATGCATTGGGACACGCTGCATATTGGTGCAATTTTCTATGGGTTTTCACTATTTTAGAGAAGTGTGGCTAAGAACATGCCACAGCGCCCTCTCTTGGGTAACCATATGCATATAAAAGATTCACCACTCACCAAACTAGGGCAACGAGGCGATAGAAACAGGAAAGGTTGCCTGGAAGCGAGTCGCGTTAAGAAAATCGACAGACATAACCAGATGAGAGACGGGAGAAAAGACAGCGAAAACCTTTTTTCACTGCCTAAGGGAGATCAGCGTTTTTCCCATACCGTGCGGATCGTATCGGTCGAAAACCCGGCTTTGAAACAATTGTCAGCACTGACGGAGCCCGCAAGTACATCAGTCAATACCAGTTTAACGCCCAGTTGCTGCGCATCTTGGATTCTGGCACGCTGCAATGCCGTTTGACAGCCGCAAGCACGAAACGCTTCCTGCGTAAAAGCGTTGGCCAGAATGGCACACTCTTCCGCAATGAATGATGTGCCCCACGCACAAGGCGTCTCATCAATGAACGCGACGAAGCAACGGAACTGGTCTGAACAATACAGGTGCCGTTTTTGGGCCCAGACTTCCGGTTCACAACGTGCGCCAGAGGTTGTGAGCAAATCGAGAAATGCGTCGGCCTTTTCTGAACCCCAACGTTCAACTCGCAAGGATGGATTGTATGAAGGCGTCGGTTGCTCCAGAGACAAAGACAGGAACTGATGTGAAAAACTTGGTAAATAACCCCGCTCAAACAATGCGTTAGATAGTGTCATTGACACAGCCTGAGGCTCAACGACCACTTCTGGCGGGGTATCGGGCCCGTAACGTTCCAGAGCTTGCTGCAACTCAATCTCAGCCAGTGACGAGGATACAAAAACTTGGTTATCATAACGCCGGGTCGGGTCAATATAGGCGACATAGCCGGCTTCGCGAACCAAGCACAATTCGCTGGCCATGGCTGTGGATAGGGTTCGAGCATTATTGAAGGAAAAGTAGGTGTCGTACGCACGCTGCGTGACATCCGTGTTTCGAGTTTGCGCCATCAGAACTCCATTGAGGCATTGATATGAAGCCGGAAGCGTATCCACTTTACATCATCTGGTCGAACTGCAACGCGGTTATTGTGACGGCACCAGTGTTATTTCAATCCGCTCTTTGCCTTTTCCGATGTTTTTACGCTTCAGCCGGATTCGTCCAACTTCAGAAGTCCGTTTAAGATGGGTGCCTCCACAAGGGACTTGAGCAAAGCCTTCAACACGCCAGTAGCGGCGTTGCTGTGCTTCATCTGAGAATGCACTCTGTATGGGCAAATCAGCATCAATCAGCCGCTGTGCTGCGGCCGTCATTTCGTCTAATAAGCTATTAATACTGGTAGGCCAGACAAAATCAATTCGGCTTTTATCCTGACCAATATGTGCACCTATTTTTTCTATGTGGGGAAACTTCTGACTGAACAACTCCAACACCAGCTCCGCGGCAAAGTGAAGCTTCATCAGCGCATAACGTCGAGTCCAGTTTACACAGATAGTGACACTGTCACCCAACACAAACGGTGGCGTATCTGACAGCGTGTAGATGATCGCCGTTCCGACCTTTTCCGCCCGTAATACGTCCAGCCCGCCAATCGTCCCCTGATCACTTTCCTGACCGCCCGATTCAGCATAAAAAATGGTTTCAGCCAGTTGAATGGTATTGCCGTCGACGTTTGTCACGGTCGAGGTCAACTCTGTTTGGTAGGGATCATCCCAAAATACTTTTTTTGTCATCCTGACTTCCCAAGTCATTCCCTTTTCATCAGCCTACCCTGAAGTCAGAATATTCGGCAAGTGACTATTTAATCAATTTTAAAATCGTCTTGAATTCTGGGTCCCGACAATCACCAACCAGTTCGTATAAGCACATTTCCAGGCTGCTGATCCCGATGCCAAGCGACATCATTTTATTCACACCGACCTGTTTATTGGCCGCCGTTCTGGACGAAACACAATCGCTGATTAACTCGACCCCAAAGCCCAGTGTTCGAAGGCTTTTCGCCGTCTGATAAACACAGATGTGCGTTTCAATTCCGCATACCAGCCAATAACGGATACCCGATTTTTTGACTTGTTTAAGAAAACGTTGTTCGCCGCAGCCATCGAAGGTAAATTTGCTGACTGGCTTGAGCCCGCCAAGCTCGTCACCGATGGGCTTGACCGTCGCTCCCAACTTCTCCGGATTCTGTTCCAACCAGACAATCGGCAGCTTGAGCGTTTTTGCACCTTTGACGAGCGTGGTGATATTCGCTACCACAGCGTCGCTGTCTTCCACCAACGTCGCCAGTTTGCCCTGCACGTCCACCACAACAAGCCCAGTGTTCTCTCTGGTTAGCATGCGAGTCTCCCTTGTGTTTTTTGTTTGTTTTACTAAGCGTAGGACACGCTCAGAAAGTTAAACGTATCTGTCTGAAATTTGGTGACTTAACCGAGCGACCACAACACATCAAAGTGAAAACCACGGCAAGAATAAAAAAGCCAGCAAATTATGCTGGCTCATTGAGTCAAGGCTTGAGATACAAGTAGAAACCGAATCCCATCGTCTCCCTGCCATACAGGCGGTAATGTCGGTTCCATTCGCGCACGGAGGCAAGCTTTTGCTTTCTTTCACTGTTGCCTGGCTCTGCCAGAGCTTCTTGCTCGGCTTTGTAGCGGAAGCCCCACTCAAAACTGTCCCATTCATCCTGATGACTGCAACGAACGTACACAGGGATCAAACCCAGTGCTTCCGCAACCTGAATGTTCTGTTCATGCGAACGATAAACACCCACCGGCTCACCAATAAAATCCAGATACTCTTTGGCCGGCGCCTGTTTCCAGTAGGGTTCACCGACAAGTATCAAACCATTTTCACCCACTAGGTCGGCCATGTTCGTCAGAGCATCCGGGTACGCCATTTCACCCTCACCAAACGCATGAGTCGATCCCAGACAAACCGCCAGCTTGTATGCTCCACTCTCAAGCTCGGCATACTTAACGTCCGTCGCCAGAAAACGAATCGCCGCATCTGGATGTTGGGCCACTTTATTATTGGCCACTGCAATTTCGTTTGGCTGCATATCTAACCCAAGGCAGTTGGCCTGGGTCTTCTGATGGATTTGAAAAAGAAACTCACCCTGGCCACAACCAATATCCACGACTCGATGCTGATATTCCAGTCCGAGATGGGCAATCAGCTCTTGGGCTTTTTCCGCGCTTAACGGGCAATTAAACATCATGTATTGCTGATTCCTTTTGTTATGACATCTGCATCATTACAGATGTTGCTCTACGTATTCCTTAAAACCATTCAATATATTCTGCCAACCGGTCTGCTGCTGCTCTGGAGTAAACGTCTGTTCAGCTTCAAATTCTTCGGTCACCTGAGTCTGTCCATTGAGTGATTCAAAACGCACCACCACCTTTCGTTTATCGTCCATTTCAAATTCAATTAAACGATTAAGTTCAACGACTTGATACGTTCCTGTAAAATCGAACCCCATACTGCCGTCTTTCGCTTCCATTCGGTGACGAAAACGGCCGCCAACTCGCAGGTCCACGTCACTTTCCGTGGTGTGCCAGTCACTGGATGCCGCATTCCACTTCAAGATGCTTTCCGGCGTGTTCCAGGCTTTCCAGACCGTATCGACATCTTTCTCTATTAACGCACTGACAGTAATGATCATATCGCCTCCAAGAGTTGTTCAACCCGGTTTGGACATAGCATAAATGTCCATACCATATACCGACTGGCTATTTTGAGCTGAACTATAATTAACAGCGCCAATTTCCTGATAACTCCAAAAAAGGATATCAGTATGAAACGCTACACTTATATCGCAACAGCGTTATTAATCCTAGCGGGTTCTTCTACGAACGCCAACGCCGCTGACGATACCGATATGCTCTTAAAAGATGCACTCAGTGCAGCTCCCCCTGCGTTAAGAGATAAAGTGACGGTCGTCGACTGGAACAACAACGTATTGCAACAAGGCACCAGCAACTACACCTGTTTCCCAACGCCGCCTCAACTGTCCGGCACAGCACCCATGTGTATGGATGCAGCCTGGATGGACTGGGCTGACGCCTGGATGAACAAAAAGCCGTTTGAAGCCAAAACGATTGGGATTTCTTACATGCTTGCCGGTGATGGTGGTGCCAGCAATGTTGATCCGTATGCAGAGGGTATGACCGATGACAATCAATGGGTGGTCGAAGGCCCACATTTGATGATCATTACGCCGGATAAAGCGATGCTCGACGCTCTGCCAACCGATCCAAACAACGGTGGTCCTTACGTCATGTGGAAAGGCACACCTTACGCTCATATCATGGTGCCAGTGGGTGCCCGCCCTTAAAATAAAGGCATTCGGTGGTACCGAATGCCTTATCTTTAACTTAACTATTGACTTCCGGGCATTTAAGCGGCAACGCTGCGACGGATACATGCTGCAACCTGATCAAGGCATCTCACAGCCGATGGACTGACAGCCGCCAATTGATGAAAACCATGAATAACGCCTAAATATCGTTCGCAACTCGCGCTCACGCCACTTTCCAGCAAACGCTTGTAGAGAGTTTCCCCTTCATCACGCAGTGGATCAAACTCCGCCGTCACAATATGCGTTGGCGGCAAACCTGCATAATCATTACGCTCAAGCGGATACAGTTCAGAGTGACCATCAACAGCCTCACAACCTGGAATGTATTGTTGAAAACCTGACAACAGCATTTGAGCAGTAATAATATAGTCCTGACCATTATCCGTATAACTTTGACTCTGTCCTTTAGGATCAAGCATGGGATACAACAGTACCTGCATCAAAGGGAGACTGGCGTGGCTGTTTTTTAACCTCAGGGACGTCACCAAAGCCAGGTGCCCACCAGCACTGTCACCGACAAAAACCATTTTAGTCGTGTCAGCACCCAGTCGACGCCCTTGAGATTGAATGGCCAGCACGCCACGGTAAACATCATCATGTGCCGCAGGATATGGATGCTCTGGTGCCAAACGATAACGGATACATATCACCAGCGTATTGGTTTGTCTGGCCAAATAACGAAGTTGCTGAGCATGGGTATCGAAACCGCCACTCACAAAACAGCCTCCATGAAAATAAACAGTTACTGGCAGTGAGGCATCAGCACTCGGCCGAAAGACTTTAACCGTAATACCATCCAGCGTTTCTTCAAACTCCTCAAGCATTACTGGCCCTGCTCCTGCCAAGTCCACTGTCGACAAATAACCGACTCTGCGCTCTTCAACCGTCAACTTGGAAGCACATGGCCGCCCCGCTTGGATAAAACCATCCACCAACTCACGGATACCCGGCTCTAAATGCTTTAACACGTTACTTTTCCCAACTGTTTTCAAATTTCATAGTATAAAAACAAAAAATAAACCTGTATATAAATACAGGTTTATTTTGTGAGATATGTAATCGGATGTCAGCAAGCACGACAATAATTAATCATACAATACCAAGGTTTTTTGCAATTGCTCAGAATAGTTAAAAATATCATCGATACACTCTATCGGATAACGTGTTTCACTCTTTGATTCATCAAAAATACCGATGTATTTCTGCTTTGTATTGAACCACAGTCGGCATAATGGTTTTCTATTGTTATCATCTAATAGGATCCCAAAATAACTTTGCGTATCTCTAGGGTGAACTCTCTGCAATTCAACCTTCTGCCTTAAAATGGCCTTCACGACGTTGAAGCCCTCTATCTCTTCATCTGTGGTGACAACTTTTGGTTTATCGTCGTTATCGTCAATTGGTTCTTCAACTATGTTCGTGTCAGGGTCTTTAACATCGTTTCCGATTGCTGATTTTAGGCGTGCGTTAATACTATCGCTCAAAAACTGCTTCAGGGCCTTCTTCATTAGCTCACTAAACTGAGCTTTCACTTTCGCAGTCTGAACACCGTCGTAAACTTTCGCGGTAAAAAACTTAACAAAATCTTCTTCCGGATTCACAAACTGCTCAGCCAATTCTTTCTTAATTTGATTGAGATACTTTAGCTCTCCTGCCGCATCTACGACAGATTCGACATCGAATGAAGATTTGGTTAGCTTTTTGATTTCAGGCACCACATGTTCATCCAGATTTTCTAAATCCAGCGTCAGAAATGGTTTTTCATCCATTTTATTAGGCGCATCTAGATCTGTGTAAAACTGATATTTAGAGCCATTGGTAAGAATGGCAATTCTGGCATTGGTTACGGAGAAATAACGGAACAATTGATTTGCATGATTGGTCGAGAGTGATTCACCAAACTTTTTACATTCAATAAGAATCTGAACAGCACCGTCCTTGATCAAAGCATAATCAACTTTTTCACCTTTTTTTGTTCCGGTATCGGCAGTAAATTCAGGAATAACTTCATTGGGGTCAAAAACATCGTAACCTAATACCGAATGCAAAAATGGCATTACCAACGCATTCTTAGTCGCTTCTTCGGTCAATAAGTTCGAGGAAACTTGTGAGAGCTTTTTCGACAAAGCTTGCAGACGTTCGATGAAATCCATATATACTCCACATCTTCGAATCACTATCTCTGCATTCAATTCCCAAACAAGATAAGAAATGAAATGCACACCATATTAATGCTCTGATTAACTCAGAGCACTTTCCAGCAATATAGGAAATTGACGAAGTGAAACCACTGAACAGGTGGAATAATTCATTTACAGAAGTCACATATTAGTGATTTAACGCCTTATATAAGTCTCTGTAAGATTTGCACTCACGCTCCTCATCGGTTAAACCAAACCGAGCAGCCAGAGACTGCAGTTCTGTTTTGTAACGCTCCAATGCCTCTTCATCGTCGGTCATGATGGCAAACTCAGCAAAATCACCGATACCTTGCAGATGATCCAGAGTAAGGTGGTATTCACCGACAAAGTACACACTTCGGATTTTGCTCATGGTCATTACCGCTTGATAGCCAAGGTTTTTCAACATGCTTCTGGCACTGACCGCATCGGTAATATTTGTGGCTTCGCAGCGGTCCGGGCCTGGTCCTTTGACAATCCATAGTTTGATCCCTGAAGGCGCCAACTCCCGAATACACAAACTCTTATCTTGCTTAAATAAGTGTTTATCTGGCGTGTCAAAGTACACATCCGACTCGGTATTGTTCTCAAACATAACTTGATGCTCCAAAGCATGCAAAACATCCAGAAATGCGTGCTTAGAGGCTACCCGGTACTTAAATTCGACTTCAAAACGTCCTTTAAAGTGGTCATTGCTCACACTGTTCTCCTGCTTACAACGTCATTCTGTACTGAGCTTACCGAGCACTTTCTCGCATAGCTGCTTGAGTGTGTTCAGTTCATCGAGATCGAGATCAAAACGGCACAACATCGCTCCCGGTACTGCCTTGGCGGCTTGTTGCAGCGACATCCCTTGCTGAGTCAGTGTCAGCACTCTCACCCGCTCGTCTTGCTCACTGCGCTTGCGCTCAACCAGTCCTTTTGTTTCAAGGCGTTTTAATAATGGTGTCAACGTCCCGGAATCCAGATACAGCTTCGAACCCAACTCTTTGACACTGATACCATTGCTTTGCCATAGCACCATCATGACCAGATATTGTGAGTACGTCAGATCCAGTTTGTCCAGTAGCGGCCGATAGGCACGAATAACAGCATTCGCCGCGCTGTAAAGTGGAAAGCAAACCTGATTTTCCAACAGTAGCATTTCATCTTCCGACACAGCGGTTGTCGTTTTGCAGTGAGCCATTGACGCCCCTCCCAAAATAAATTGCGCACAATATACTTGCATTCCAATCATTTTTCGATTTAACATTGCAGGCAATTAGATTGCGCGCAATCAAAAACCAAGGAGAATATGATGACAACACTTTACACAACAAAAGCAACAGCTCTGGCCGGACGCAATGGCCAAGTCGCGACTGATGATGGTCTACTGGATGTCGCACTGGCTTATCCAAAAGAAATGGGTGGCAATGGTACAGCAACAAACCCGGAACAGCTCTTTGCAGCTGGCTACGCAGCGTGTTTTTCCAACGCGGTCCTGCATGTCGCACGTGAAGCAAAAGTGACTATAAAAGAAGCACCGGTAACCGCTGAAGTGGGTATCGGGCCGAATAACACTGGCGGTTTTGCTCTGACGGTCAGCTTAGCGGCCACTTTGGATCTGCCTCAACAACAAGCACTGACACTGGTTCGCACAGCTCACCAGGTTTGCCCATACTCTAACGCGACACGCGGTAATATTGATGTGGCCGTCACCGTAAACGGTGAAAGTATTTAAAGTTTAAAGGGCGTCGTTGGTACTGCTTGTGACGGTGACCGAGCTCAACAAACACCGGACAGCATAACCACGTCTCGCCTGTCATTGAAAAGCGGCTGGTGCAAAACACCAGCCGCTTTTTTACTCAGGTTATGCCGTGGTCAACGGCTCTGGTTTGGAGGATTTTTCCAACTTAATGGCAATAAATTTTGAGGTCGGCGTGTACGTTTTGTCGCCATAGCTGTCGAGTGGAACCAGAGGGTTGGTTTCAGGATAATACGCGGCTGCCTGGCCTTGCGGAATATCGTAGGCGACCAACGTGAACCCGGCCACACGACGCTCTTTTCCATCTTCCCACAATGACACCATGTCCACTTTGTCGCCCGGCTCAAAACCCAGCTTGCGAATATCCGCTTCATTGATGAATACCACTTCACGCATCCCAAACACACCGCGATAGCGGTCATTTAAGCCGTAAAGCGTGGTGTTGTACTGATCATGGGAACGCATGGTTTGCAGGATTAAATCCGGCGTATGCCCTTGATCCAATACCGCTTGATTCACCAACCGCTCAGGTAATTCGCTCGACGAAAATTGCGCCAGACCGGTTTCTGTATTCCAGCGACGCTCTGCCGCCGCATTCCCCAAATGGAAACCGCCAGGCTGAGTGAGCTTTTGGTTGAAATCACTGAACCCCGGGATGGTTTCTTCAATCAGAGCGCGAATCCGCCCATAGTCGGCAATTACCCAGTCCCAGTCGATCGGGTGATGACCTAAAGTCGCTTTTGCGATCCCGGCAATGATCGCCGGTTCCGAGCGAAGTGTCTGAGCTCGCGGCTTCAACTGACCATAGGAGATGTGCACCATACTAAAAGTATCTTCGACTGTGACACCCTGAGGCCCGCTCGCTTGCATATCGATTTCAGTACGCCCCAAACAAGGTAAAATCAGTGCGTCCCGGCCTGTCACCAGGTGGGAACGGTTTAGTTTGGTGGCAATATGCACGGTCAGATCACAATTGCGTATCGCAGCGTGCGTTCTAGGGGTATCCGGCGTCGCCTGAGCAAAGTTCCCCCCCAGACCAATAAACACTTTCGCACGCTGTTCTTCCATCGCTTTGATGGCCTGAACAGTGTTGTGTCCGTGTTCACGTGGCACCTGAAATTTAAAGCGGCGCTCAATGTTATCAAGCAATGCCTGAGGCGGCTTTTCATCAATTCCCATTGTCCGGTCACCTTGCACGTTGCTGTGCCCGCGAACCGGAGACAATCCTGCCCCGGGTTTACCAACATTACCTCGCAGCAGTTGCAGGTTGACCACCTCTTTGATGGTGGGAACCGAATGGCGATGTTGCGTCAGCCCCATTGCCCAGCACATCACAACGCGTTCTGCACGACGATACATGCTGGCCGCCAGCTCAATCTCGGCCAGACTGAGTCCGGACTGTTCGGTAATGTGCGTCCAACTGGTGGCGTCCACTTGCGCCAGATAGTCATCCAGCCCCGTGGTGTGCTCGCGAATAAATTCATGATCGAAAACGGGTTTGGTGCCGTTCGCCTGCGCTTCGCGCTCCCACTGCAACAGGAACTTCGCCATACCGCGCAAGACAGCCATGTCCCCGCCCAGCGCCGGGCGGAAATAAGCGGTGTTGGTCGGCTCAGAGCCGTTACTTAACATCTCAACTGGATGTTGAGGGTTTTGAAACCGCTCCAGACCACGTTCTTTCAGCGGGTTGAAACAGATCACCTGAGCACCACGTTTTACAGCTTCGCGCAAAGGCTCCAGCATGCGTGGGTGGTTGGTTCCGGGGTTTTGGCCGATAACAAATATAGCATCCGCTTGCTTTAAGTCTTCAAACACAACGGTGCCTTTGCCGACCCCTACGGTATCTTTCATACCAATACCACTGGCTTCGTGACACATGTTGGAACAGTCAGGAAAGTTATTAGTGCCAAACGCGCGCACAAACAGTTGGTATAGAAATGCTGCTTCATTACTTGCACGACCCGAGGTATAAAATTCTGCCTGATCCGGCGACTCCAGTGCATTGAGGTGTTGGGCGATCAGTGCAAAAGCAGCATCCCAGGAAACAGGGTCGTAGTGATCGGTTTGCGCGTTATAACGCATTGGATGGGTCAATCGTCCCTGGTATTCCAGCCAGTAATCGGTTTGAGTCGACAGTGACGATACACTGTGACTGGCAAAGAAATCCGGGTCAACGAGACGGTTAGTCGCTTCCCAGTTGACGGCTTTAGCGCCATTTTCACAGAAGGTGACTTTACCACCATGGGGATCTTCTCCCCAGGCACAACCAGGGCAGTCAAACCCGCCATTCTGGTTGGTCTTTAGCATAGTGCGGATATTTTTTACCGCATTTTCACTGCCCAGCCAGCTCTTGGTGACCGCTTTCAGCGCCCCCCAGCCCCCTGCCGGACCATTGTATTGTTTGATTTGTTCTTTTTGACTCACGACTTTACTCCTCTGCCAGGAACAACAGCAAACAGGAGTAACCGTGATAACCCAGGCGTTATTCAGGAATATAACGTCAGCGAAAACGGAGGTGCTTTATCGTGTCAGAACTGAGTCCTGCTTACTGTCGGAGATGTTTTGCAACAAACGGAATGGGAAAGGATGCATATTGCTTTGATCTCAATCAAAGATTATTCATTTAAGCACACAACGTCCAATTGATAATACTGAACATGTGATTGACCTTGTCTATCAACAGAGGATAACGCACGGAATAATGGACGCATCCAGCCATATTACTGCTGGCGATACTGTTAAATAAGCCCCCGTGTGAAGCGGGTTTTGCGCCAAACCATTCCTTCATAGATATCGCTTATTACCTTCAAAGGAAAATCGTCGGATTTTTCCTCTCGCTCTCCATCAGCCCTCTTCAGAAAAGGTTTAACTTGATAGATTTTATCTATTACCACATAGACAGTTTGTATTTGACCTCCTCAGAGAACAGGCGCAGTATTGATTCAGATCAAGTTTATATGCATTTTTCCTCTTGACTGACTCGCAGCGTGACGGACATCAACAAGGCCCTGCAACTAGCAAGAATAGAACTCAATAGCAAGACCAGGCAAGTAACACCATGATTGTTCATCCTAAGCCCGACATTTTCGATATTTTGTTGTCATTGAAGGGCTCTATCGCGAGAAGAATTGCTCTGCGCAGCGTAATGGTGACGGCACTGGCTTCACTGATCGTGATGGTGGAAAGTCTTTACCCTCACTGGTTTACCAAAGTGAACGCCACTCCATTTACCTTGTTGGGTATTTCGCTATCGATTTTTATGAGCTTTCGTAACAACGCCTGCTACTCACGTTGGTGGGAAGGCCGCAAAGCATGGGGACAAGTCATCACGGAATGTCGCACGTTCGCGCGCAACAGTGTCGCCATTCCGGACAAATGTCTGCGAGCGAAATTGCTGTATGAGTTATGTGGTTACACCCATGCCGTAAACGCCAGATTGCGTGACAAAAATGAATGGCAAGCTGCGCAGCCCTGGTTAGTCAAACCGGCTGCGGTTTATGGGGTGCACGTAAGTGAAGGCATTTTGCGCAGTATCAGCAAAGACTGCTCCGAGCTGGCCTTATCCGGCTCATTGAATGAATGGCGCCATACGTTGCTGGCACAGCAGCTACAGAAATTGTCGGAAGCTCAGGCTACTTGTGAGCGCATCAAAAGCACACCATTGCCATTTCCGTACACCTTACTGTTGCACCGTACCATCTATATTTTCTGCGCTTTATTGCCTTTCGCAATGGCCGGCTCGCTTGGATGGTTGGCACCGCTTTTCACCACGATTGTTGCATATACCTTTTTTGGACTGGATGCAATTGGTGATGAACTGGAAGACCCGTTCGGCCGGGATGAAAACGACCTGCCGACCGACGCCATGGTCCGAATTATTGAGCGCGACATTTTGGATGCGTTAGGCGAAACCACATTGCCGCCAACACTGGAACCGGTGGATTACGTACTCAACTGAGTACCCCGGCTCCCTGAACTGAACACTACAAAACAGGCCAAGTATGGACATTAAACAGCTTAAGTATCTTATCGCACTGGATAAAACCCGGCATTTTGGCCAGGCTGCAGCGCTGTGTCACATCACTCAACCAACGCTTTCAATGCGGATTCGCAATCTGGAAGACGAGTTGGATCTTGAACTGGTCTCTCGAGGGCAAAGGTTTGAGGGCTTCACCGAAGCTGGTGAGCGCATTCTGGCCTGGGCAAAAACGGTGTTAGCCGCACACGACGGCTTGCAAGCCGAGGCCGCGAATTGCCGAGGTCAATTGGTCGGGAGTCTGCGCCTGGGTATGGTACCTCTTGCCAGCCAGAATCCTATGCAGTTGCTCAAACCGCTTGCGCAAAGTTATCCAGAGCTTCGCTTTCAGGTGACCTCCATGACGTCTGAGCAAATTATCGACCAACTCAACCGCAATCAACTCGACTTGGGCATCTGTTATCTTGATCAGATTGATACGGCTTATTTTGACGTTATTGAGTTAAGCTCCACCAGCATGGGGGTGTTGTATGATACCCGTCACTTCGCATTCGATGATGCTGCCATGAGTTGGGGACACCTTGATAGCATCCCTCTGGGGCTGCTTACCAAAGGAATGCATTACCGTCAGTCTATTGATCTCAATTTGGGCAGCCAGGGGATCACACCACAAACGGTGATTGAGAGTAACTCTACTTTTCATCTGATACAGGCCGTTAATGCAGGTATCTGTTGTGCGATTATGCCTCTGAACTGCGGCCTGGAAGCCCTTAACGACAATCTGCGTATCATTCCGATTGAACAGGCGGTTGTCCATGCGCCGATAGGGTTGTTGAAGCGCAAAAAAGAGCCGCATTCGGCTCTGACGGATCAATGTTTTGACGAAGCGAAAACCATTTTCGCACCGGCTCTTTAATCATCCCCGGTTGTATCAATAAACCGGTCCTGCTGTAACAAGGTGATATCATGAGATGTACTGCTCCTAGCCCGCTCACTGGCAATGATATGAATGCTGCGCCAGCGCAACCGGAAAGCTTTAGCTATCGCGAGTTGACCGGAGATCGCCCGGTGATTGAAAATCGCCTGCCGAGCGAATCTGCTTTGTCAATCAGCTACAATGGCATCAATCAGGCGGTCATGATGGTCACCCCCGGCAATCTGGAAGACTTTATCCGCGGATTCACACTCAGCACGGGCATCATTGAACATTTTCGTGAAGTGCATGATATTCGCATCCGCGCGCAGGGCGAGGCCTATTTTGCGGATGTCGATATCACCAACCGCGCCTTCTGGAATCTGAAAACCCAGCGTCGTCATCTGGCCGGAACCACAGGATGTGGTATCTGTGGTGTTGAAGCACTCGAACAAGCGTTGCCGGATCTCGAACCACTTCAACCATCACTGCCACCGAGCGAAAACCTCTTTGCTGGATTGAGAATGCGTATTCAGGAAGCTCAACTGGCTGCAAAACAGAGCGGCGCGCTGCACGCCGCTTTGTATGTCGACCCCATCGGTGAAATCGCGTTATGTCGTGAGGACATTGGCCGTCACAATGCTCTGGATAAGCTGATCGGCGCCATGGCCGACCAACACTATGACCCACAACAGGGTTTTGTGGTGGTGACCAGTCGTTGCAGCCTGGAATTGATACACAAAGCTGTCCGGGCCAAAGTGGCGACCCTGGTCAGCCTCTCAGCGCCTACGGCATTAACCGTTCAGTGGGCCCGCCGTAACCACCTTAATCTGATCCACCTGCCGCAAAGCAATGTGCCTCGCCTATACAGCCCGGCACCTTAAACCAGTGACGCGTATTTTTGTGGCGGTATCGATGGTTCATCTGTCGGGGCTTTGGTAGTATCAAAGCTTCATTTGCCAAAGGTAATCTATCCCACATGATCCTCGAAAAGTTTGCCTCAATATACCAACGAGCCGCTGAACGTAAAGGCGGCGAAGACAGCCTCGAAAAACTGGTTCGCAAACCACTAACACCAGAAGAAGTAGCGAAGATTCCTGAAGATCGCTGGTTATCAGAATTTTCGATGAAAGTATTCCAGAGCGGAATCTCATGGGATGTCGTACGTAAAAAGTGGCCAAACTTTGAAGAGTTGTTTTTGGGCTTCAAGGTTGAACCTTTGCTGATGTGGTCAGATGAACTCTGGGAAGAAAAAGCCAAAGATCCACGCATTATCCGCCATTTGACGAAAGTGATGTCAATCCCGGCCAATGCTCGCATGATTTACGAAGCGCGAATTGAACACGGCTCCTTCAGCAATATGGTGGCAAACTGGCCTCAGGAACAGATCATTGAGCTTTGGGAGTACCTGAAAAAGCACGGTAATCGTCTGGGTGGCAACACCGGGCCATATTCTCTGCGCACCATTGGAGCCGATACGTTTATTCTCTCTTCCGATGTCGAGTCTCATCTGCGGCATTGCGGCGTTATCGACAGCGGACGTACGACCAAACGTGCGCAAAAAGCAGCAAATGAAGCCTTCTGCCAGTGGCGGGATGAATCCGGCCGGACGTTCACAGAGATCAGCCAGATCATCGCCTTCAGTTGTGGTGATAACCGAATCTAACCTTAGCGAAACCAGCCCGGTACGCACACCGGGTTGCCCTGCCCTCAAGCGGTATCCCGGTGTACATATTTTCCTGGTGTAACCCCAAAATAGTGTTTGAAGGCCGTGATGTAACTGCTGGTATTCTCAAACCCACACGCCAGTGCCGTTTGTGTAACGCTCTCGTGTCGCGCCAGCCAGCGCAATGAACTCAACACGCGAGCCAATTGACGCCATCGGGCAAAGGTCATCCCGGTTTGCTGCACAAACAAACGGCTCATATGCCTCGGGCTCAAACCATAATGACACGCCAATTGCGGCTGTTCGCGCCTGTCGTCTGGGCGATTTAATAACGCATCAGCGATAAGTCGTAATCGTTTATCAGTGGGCATCGGCAATCGCATCACAGAATCATCGGCTGCATTGATCTCATCCATCAGTACCCCAAGTAAACGTTGCTGAGGCTCCGTCACCTTCGTTGACCCCACGCTCTCCAGACGTCGAATGATTGCGTCACTCAAAGGGTTAAGTGCCACCAGCCTAGGGAAAGCCGAAGCATGAGGCAATTGCGCTGCCGGCAGCATCAAAATCATACCATCACATTCACTAACGACTTCGGTGCGATGCCTGACATCTGGCGGTATCCACCCCACAGCTCCAGACGTAATCATCCACTGCTCCGAGCCCGCTTCAATGCTAAGCACACCACGTGATATCCAAAACAACTGCCCTTTCGGGTGTTGATGCCAATCCGTGCTGCTGTTGTCCTTATGAATCAGATGATGACGCTGAAATTTCATCATTTGGCTGTTTATCTATAAAAGTGGTCTGAATATACAAATTACGCCATTCGAATAATAAATACACTTGTTATCTCGTTGTTTAAGTTACCTTTGGAGATGACGCGATGTCACAATTATGTCCCAACGTGCAGTGGGTGCTCAACGCACTGACCGAGATTATTGAAGCCCCTGATTACGAGGCGCACCTTATTACTCACTACTTTTCGCCCCAGTATCAACAAACAGTCGATGGGGAACATCTCGATTTCAGCCAATTTTGTGCACACATTGCAGCCTTGAAAAGTCAGACTCATAAGATGACAGTGACATTACTGGCAGCAGCCAGCCACAACAATCTAGTGTTTACCCGCCATCAGGTTGCGGTCACCAAACTCGACGGAAGCCAAAGTACGGTTATGGTGCTCGCCTGTTTCGAGTTGAGCGGAAATAAGATCACACGTTGTTATGAGTGCTCGATGGTGATGAGTGGGCCAAAGGAGGACAAAACACTGGCCTCAATTCGCTAGGATACGTAGAAGATGAAAAATCCGGATGCATTGCATCCGGATTCACGGCTTCAACTCAATCAGTTGAAGCTGAGTGTCGCGCTGTTAAGAATACCAGTATCGCGAGAATAGTTGTCGGCCACGACCAAGCGCCACTGACCTGTCACTTCTGCCGGATCAACCCCTTGCAGAGTGAAACGCACTTTGTATTGCGTGCCACGGTCATTCGAGTTGGCCTGCTTCAATACCCAACGGCTGTTGCCTGGTGAGTACAACTCAACCGAGATGTCACCAATGTATTGATGGTCGATATCCAGCTCAATCGTGGTCTGATTGATGTCACCATTGTAGGACACATCAAACGGTACCACAATCTGGTTCGCATCAGGGATCGCCAGCGGTGAACTCATGGTGTATACGTTCTGACCCGTTGCACCATCAGGTGCGGTGGTTCCGGTGTCACCATTGGCATTGCCGTTGTAGATGTTGGCAATTTTCGGTGCCGTCAGATTAATCGCACGCACCGCATTGGCATAGTCTTTCTTACCACACGCCTGACCTTGACAGGTTTTGTCCGGGTTAGAAAAAGTGTAAGAGCGACCGTTGACACCAAATAGGAAGCCATACGCCATCGTGGTCGCAAAAGAGTTTTGCACTCCATACCCGTAAGCGTCTTTTTCGGTTCCGTTATTGGTGTGGGGATACCCGTAATCTGGTGCACCCTGATATTGTTCATGCGCGTGGTTTAGACCAAAGTTATGGCCCAACTCATGAATGAAGGTGTCGGCACCACATTCGTTGATATACGAGTGGCTGTACATCAGGCGTTTCGCGTTCGACGGCGAGTATTGCCAGTCGCTTGCCGCGACCACCCAGGCCAGACCACAGCTGATTAACCCTTGTTGTGCGTCGTAGTCTGGCGTGTTGTTCAGATCCAGATTACGGAACATCGCAACCATGTCTGCGCCTACATCTTTGCGCACGGTCTCGATATCACTGAAAATACGATCCTGTTTTTGCCCGGGAGTAATTGCGTCTAACGCTTGTCCCTGAGATTTCTTATAACCAGGCGCTGAGTCAAAGTCATACTCACGCGCAGCAATGAGGTTAACTTTGATATCCAGACCACTCTCTTTCAGGATCTGGTTACCGACGTTAAAACGGTGCTGAATCTGGGCCATATGATCCTGATTGAACCACTCAGATGTTGCTTTGGTATACACCCCCAAAACATCGATATTCGTGGTTGCGTTTGCAGCAGGCATAGCGAATCCTGACGTTATCATCAACGCTAATAACGTTTTTTTCATTTTAATATCCTATTTTAATATTTTATGTTTTATTGTTATAAGCACAGACTTAATATTAATCAAAGCCGTGATTTGGTGGCACTTCATATATCCAAGCTGTGCTCCCTTTGCCTTCAACTTTAATTGCGCCTTTAGGATGACCAATAAAGCCTAAAATTGAAGACTTACCAAAGGTAAACGTTACCGGGTATTTTTCTCCTTCTAGTTCAAATTTCCCTGACCAGGTACGTATACCTTCATTCTGAAATTCATTGGAGTCGATATTAATTGCAATATCTGTATTATCAGGAAGATTAATTGTAATCTTGTCACCTTGATTCAGTGCCTTAAATTGCGGGACATCGGCAAACTCAATCGCTTTGATGTTTTCCACGTAAGGGCTTTCTGGGCGTAGGGTTTCTAT